>JAZKFK010000222.1:0-4867 GCA_040386475.1 Pseudomonadota bacterium
CCTTCACCGCCACCTTGTATTCGTGGAAATCGTGGTCCTGCAGCAGCTTGATATGGTCAAGCGCGCTTTCCACCAGTGCTTCGGGGCACGGCTCGCCATACTTTTCCAGCAGGTGCTTTTCCAGGCTGCCAGCGTTCACGCCAATGCGGATGGCGCAGCCGTTGGCCTTGGCCGCACGCACCACTTCGGCCACGCGATCAGCCGATCCGATATTGCCGGGGTTGATACGCAGGCAGGCCGCGCCCTTGTCGGCGGCTTCCAGCGCGCGTTTGTAGTGGAAATGGATGTCGGCCACGATCGGGATGTTCGAGGCGCGGGTGATCTGGTCGAAATGCCGGGTGGATTCCTCGGTCGGGCACGAAACGCGGATGATATCCGCCCCAGCATCCTCGCACCGGCGGATCTGGTCGATGGTGGCGGCCACGTCCTCTGTCGGCGTGTTGGTCATGGTCTGCACGGTGATCGGGGCATCGCCGCCCACGGGCACGCGGCCCACCATGATCTGGCGGCTCTGGCGGCGCGCAATGTCGCGCCACGGTCTGATGGAAGATGACATGGGCAGCGATATAGGCCGCCTCGCGTGAAGGAGCAATGACAGCGCGAGCCAATTGCGGCATGGAAGCCACTTCAAGAAGGATCAGACGTAATGGAAGAACACGGCGGGCTGATGCTGCGCGACGGCCTATTGATGCTGGGCTTTGCGCTGGGTTTTGTGCTGGTGTTCCGCCGGCTGGGGCTGGGTGCCACGTTAGGTTACCTTGTCGCGGGCGTGGTGATCGGGCCCGAAGTGCTCGGGCTGGTGGGCGGGGCCGAACAGAAAGCCTCGTTTGCCGAGCTGGGCATCGTGATGCTGCTGTTCATCGTGGGGCTGGAACTGAACCCGTCACGGCTGTGGTCCATGCGGCACGAGATTTTCGCGCTGGGCGGGGCGCAAGTGGTGGCCTGCGGGCTGGCCATTTCAGCCATGATCCTGGCACTGAGCGGGTTTACGACCGAGGCGGCGCTGGCCATCGGCCTGCCGTTGGCGCTCTCCTCAACCGCGCAGGTGCTGCCGATGCTGCAATCGGCCGGGCGCCTGAAAACCCCGTTTGGCGAGCGCGCCTTCGCCATCCTGCTGTTCCAGGACCTGTCGATCATCCCGCTGATTACCATCGTTTCGGCGATGAGCCGCAATCCGGCCGATGCCGATGGCCCCACCGGCTGGGTGATGGCGCTGATGACCATTGGTGCCATCGTGGGCCTGATTGCCGCCGGGCGCTTCCTGATCCGCCCGCTGTTCCGCCTGATCGGCGGGCTGGGTGAGCGCGAGATGTTCGTCATGGCGGCGCTGTTCACCGTGGTCGCCAGCGCGGCGATCATGCAGCTGCTGGGCCTGTCCTTGGCGCTGGGCGCGTTCATCGCCGGGGTGATGCTGGCCGATACGCCTTACCGGCACGAGCTGGAGGCGGCGGTAGAGCCGTTCCGTTCCATCCTGCTGGGCCTGTTCTTCCTGGCCGTGGGCATGATGCTGGACTTGGGCGCGATCATGCAGCGCCCCGTGCAGGTGGTCGGCTTTGCCGTGCTGCTGATCGCCACCAAGACGGCGATCATCACGCTGCTGGGGCGGGCGATGAAGATGAGCTGGCGCGGCGCGCTGGCGCTGGGCCTGTTGCTGAGCCAGGGCGGCGAATTCGCCTTCGTGATCTATACCGCAGCGCAAAGCGCGCTGCTGATTTCCGACGAGGCGGCCAGCGTGTTTGGCGCGGTGGTGACCCTCAGCATGGCGACCACGCCGTTCCTGATGAAGCTGACGCGCCGGTTCCGCAGCACTCCGGCGGGCGAGGAAGTGACCGATGGCGGCAATGCCCCGCGCCCGGCTCCGCGTGACTTGTCGGCCAGCGCGCTGGTGATCGGCCACGGCCGCTTTGGCCAGACGGTAGCGCGACTGCTGGATGCGGCGGGCCTTTCCGTCACGCTGATCGATCGCGACGTGGAGCGGATCGACATTTCCGAGCAGTTCGGCACCAAGGTCTATTTCGGCGATGGCGTGCGGCTGGACCTGTTGCGGCAGGCGGGCGCAGAGGATGCCCAGCTGATCATGTTCTGCATCGATGGTGACCAGATCGAGCCCGATTACATGGCGGCGGTGCAGGAAGCTTTCCCGCAAGCGGCGATCTATGTGCGCGGGTATGACCGGCGCAGCGTAATGAAGCTGGGACGCGGGCCGCAGCGCTATGTGATCCGCGAAGTGCACGAATCGGCCATTCGCATGGCCTTGCTGGGCATGGATGCGCTGGGGCTGTCCGAAGCGGATATCGACCGGGCGGAGGAAAGCTATCGCCGGTCAGACCGCTTGCGGTTGCAGCGCCAGCTGGACAGCGGCGACTTGCGCGCCGCGCGGTTCCATTTGGGCGATGCCGATGAAGAGGGCCAGCCGCGGCAGGGTTAGCCCTGGCAGGTTTAGCCCCTACCCGTTCACCGTCCGCAGCAGTTCCGGCGCGTCGCTGTCGGTTGGAGTGCCGCGCGTTTCCTCGTCCGACAGATCCGGTTCGGCTTCGATGTCGCGCAGGCCCAGCATGTGCTGCGCGGCGGCGATCACCGGCAGCGGACGGGCGAAGAAATAGCCCTGCCCGAAATCGACCCCCAGGGAGGCCATGGCGGCGCGTTCCTCGATTGTCTCGATCCCTTCGGCCACCAGCTTGCAGCCGATATCGCGCGACAATTGCACCAGCGCGCCGGTCAGCGCGCGGCGGGCTGGATCCTTGTGGATCTCGCGGGTCAGCGCCATGTCCATCTTCAGCATGTCGGGCTTTAGGTCGACAATGTGGCGCAGGCCCGAGTAGCCGGTCCCGACATCGTCGATGGCGATGCGGACCTTGTCCTTGAACCGTTCCAGCTTGCGCGCCAGCACGGCGAAATCGGCCACTTGCTGGTGTTCGGTCACTTCCAGCACCAGCTTGGCGGTTTCGATCCCGTCCAGCAGCGGCTCGAGCTTGCCCGACAGGATCGTGGCTGGCGAGACGTTGATCGTGGCATATTTGCCGGTCGGCACGTGGCCCAGCGTTTCCAGCGCGTTGCGAACGGCGGCCAGTTCCAGTTCCACCCCCAGGCCTACGCGCTCGGCATCCTCGAACCAGTCACCCGGACCGCGCTGCTTGGTGTTGGGGAACCGCGCCAGGCATTCCACGCCCACCGGCTCGCCGCTGGTCAGGCAGTGGATCGGCTGCTGGAAGATGGTGATGGCATGGCCATCCAGCATTTCTGTCACCCGGGCGCGGGTGGCGGCCAGGTGCAGATCCTGTTCCATGCCGGCCTCGATCTGCTCTGCCGCCAGCGTGGCAAAGGCGCGCACCACGTTGAGGTCACGCTCGCCCAGCGTGCGATCAGGCTGGCGGCCCAGCGCGCAGAAGCTGCCCCACACGCTGCCATCGCGCAGGCGCAGCGGCACGTTGAGGTGACAGCCCACGGGCAGGAAATCGGTGATCGCCAGCGTGCTGGTGAACGGATGATCGGCGACATCGACGATCAGCTCGGGCAGGCGGCCTTCCAGGATATGCCAGCAATAGCTGTCCTCGATCGGCTCGCGGAAGCCCGCGCCCATTGGCAACTTCAGGTCAGTGCTGACATGCGTCAGTTCGCGCATGCCGCCATCGATATAGCGCGAGACAAATGCGATCTCCACGCCAAGGTGGCCGCGCACGGCAGCCAGCACACGTTCGATGGCGGGATCGTTCAGCAGTTCGTCGGCCAGCGGGCCGGTTGGAATGCCCGGAGCGGGCAGCTGGATTTCGGCAAAGGCCATACGGCACCAATTCCCCAATGTTCTGGGGAGCCGCTGTGACAGACAAACCCTAAATCGGGCTTAACCCTGCGTTACAGCCGCAGTTCGTAAAGATATTCCTCGTCGCGCTGGCTGCCGACCCAGAATTCTGTGTCGGCCACCTTGGCGAAGCCGCGCCGCTGGTAAAACTTCTGCGCGCCCAGGTTCTCGCTGTAGACCGACAGGCTGATCGAATCCGCTTGCCACTCGCGGGCCTGCTCCATGGCCCAATCCATCAGCCGCGCGCCAAGGCCCAGGCCGGTCCGGTTGCCAGCGCAATAAAGCTGGCTGAGGAACACCGGCCGCAGCGGATGGGGCTGCGGGTGATCGTCCATCACATAGCCGCGCTTGAGCAGGCAATAGGCGGCCAGTTGTCCATCCACCTCGGCCAGCTGGATCGCGGTATCGGGATCTGAGATGGCGCGGGCGTAAACGGTGGGCGTTTTCCACTCATCAAGGAACTGCTGCAGGTCTTCGGGCCGATAATAATGCGCAAAGGCATCGACGAACGACTGGTGCGCCAGTGCCGCCAGCGCAGCGGTATCGGCTGCCACGGCGGGACGCAGGGTGATGGTTTCACTCACGAGAACTTGTCCGCCTTGCGTTTGCCAAACCGCATGCCTGCCTCCAGGTGCCCGCGCAGGGCATTGTAGAATGCTTCCAGGAATTCGCGCTCATAACCTGCACCCGCCTGCCAGCCAATCTTGCGGCAGATGGCGAACATCACTTCGCGCATGGCTTCGGGATTGTTCTGCCGCAGCACGCTTTCCAGCACTTGCAGCTCGTGCTCGCCATAGATAGCCAGCTCGGCCGGTCCGAAAGCATAGTCGCGGCTGTGGTCTGGCGCGGTGGACATGGCTTGCGCCAGCTTCACGCGGGGCGCCTCGACCACCCAGGTGCCGGCAATCAGGTCACCCGCGCGCATCCGGTCCTTGTTGAACACCGGGAATAGCAGGAACAGCATCAGCCAGCAGAAGGTGGCCCAGCCCATCACCCCGTCACCGCCGCCCCCGCCGAACGACAGCGAGATCAGATAGCCCAGCGGCATGAACACTTCAAAATCGCGCA
>JAZKFK010000223.1:0-6436 GCA_040386475.1 Pseudomonadota bacterium
AGCCCGCGCCGTGCACTTGCCACGCGGCAAAGTCCGGGGTGCATGCGTGATGGTGCTGGACCACGCCCCCGCAACCGCGCCCGATTTGGCGGCCGAGCTGGACGCATGGATCACCGACCGTGCTTTCCCATGCGTCGGCGCCAAGTCTGCCCTGGCGCGCGGCACGCTCAAAGTCGTCTCCGCACGCGACATCACCAGCGCTTGGAACGATGTGGCAATCCACGATGCCCTGCTCCATTGGGCGTGGGAATATCGCAAGGAACCCGAAGGCCTGCGCAGCCTGGCGGTGGTATTCGAAGGCCCGCTGGACCTGACCGAGCACGATTTCGAGGCGCACTTGTGGACCCGCATCCAGTCCCTGGCTGACAAGGACGCGTGGCGCGGCCAGCCCTATGACCAGCGGGTGAGCGCCGACCCCGGCAGTCCGCATTTCTCGCTCAGCTTCGGGGGCGAGGCATTCTTCGTGGTTGGCCTGCATCCCAACGCCAGCCGTCCCGCGCGCAGCTTTGGCCGCCCCACGATGGTCTTCAACCTGCACGACCAGTTTGAACGGCTGCGCGAGGAAGGCCGTTATGAAACCATGCGCCGCAAGATCCTTGACCGTGACGAGGAACTGGCGGGCGACATCAATCCCATGCTGGCGCGCCACGGCGAAACCAGCGAGGCCGGGCAATACAGCGGCCGGCACGTGCCGCCCGACTGGGTGCCCCCGTTCGAGGACAAGCGCGGATGAGTGACAGCGGGCTGATACCGCCGCGATCCGGCGCCGCCATCCTGCTGCAACAGGGCCAAGTGCTGGAAGTGATTGACGTGGAAGGCAGCCAGGTGGCCGACTTGCTGGCCTTCAACGCCGCCGATGTGCGCGAGGTGATCAGCAACGGTCGCACTTTCGATTACGAGGAGACGCTGAAGCTGACCACCGGCAACCGCTTGTGGTCCAACCGCAGCAATCCCATGCTGACCATCGTGCGCGACGATGTGGGCTGCCACGATTTCCTGCTGACCCCGTGCAGCGAAGCAACCTTTCGCCACTTCTATCCGCACCAGCCCGTCCATCGCGGCTGCTTCGGCAACCTGGCCGAGGCGCTGGCGCCCTATGGCGTGGAGCCGGACATGATCCCGTGCGCGTTCAACGTGTTCATGAACGTGCCGTTTGACGGGACCACCGGCAAGCTGCGGGTCGATCCGCCCACGTCGGCTGCGGGCAACGTGCTGCACCTGGCAGCGCAGATGGACCTGGTGATCGGCCTCACCGCATGCTCGGCCTATGCCTCCAACGGCGGCAGTTTCAAGCCGATCGGCTGGCGGGTGATCTAGGTTCCCGCATCCTCCCAGCCGAGGATCTTGTCCACATTGCCGCGCGTCATCGAGTGGTACCCGGGCCGCGTGCGCTGGTACAACGGGCCGGCAATCGCCGCGCCCCACGCGCCCTGTTCGTGCAGCACTGTGTACAGCGGCGAGACGAACTTGTTGCGGCCCACTGTGCCAAGGAACTGCTCCGCTGCGGTCACCGCAGGCTGGTACTGGTTGCGCAGCGCCAGCTCCAGCCACAGGAAGCGGATCTCGTTATTGCCGGTGGTGGACAGGCCCAGCGCCCGGTCCAGCGCGGCCAGTTGCGTGGCGCTGCGCTGCTGCGGCACTTCGTCCAGGAACCGCATCCGCTCTGCCGTGGTCCAGCCGCCCCATGCCTCGAACGGCAGGGCATCGCTGGCGGTATAGCTGGCTACTGCGCGATCGACCGTGCCGAAGGCGGCCGCATCGGGCTGCAGGGCATTGGCGGGCAGGCCGGTGCCATAAACCCATTCGTCCAGCAGCAGGCGCTCCTCCAGCGCGGCGTCGCCCTTCACCAGGTTTTCGCGCAGGTCCGCCAGGAACATCTCTGACGTGGCGGGCTGGAAGGCGTGCCGATCAAACCAGCTTTTCAGCCACGGATCGAACGCCTCGCGGCCGACGATGCTTTCCACTGTGCGCAGGAACACCGTACCCTTGTCATAAATCGCCTCGCTGAGCGTATCGAAGGCGCTGGTGCCATCGGGCGTGCGCATGGCGGTCAGCGGGCTGTCAGCACCTTCTGCGGCGATCATGTCCTCCAGCGCGGCGAAGCTGAGGGCATATTCCTGGGCCGCGCGCTTTTCCCCAAAAACGACTTCGGAAATGCGGTTCTCGATGTACGAGGTGACGCCTTCGTTCAGCCAGCCATCGCGCCAGCTGGCATAAGTGACCAGGTTACCCGACCAGCTGTGCGCCAGTTCGTGCGCCACCAGCCCGGTCAGGCTGCGGTCGCCAGCGATGAAGGTGGGCGTCAGGAACGTCATCACCGGGTTTTCCATGCCGCCATAAGGGAAGCTGGGTGGCAGCACGATCATGTCATAGCGGCCCCAGCGGTACTCGCCGAACAGGCCTTCTGCCGCTTCCACCATCGCTTCGGTATCGACCAGCTCGGCCTTGGCGGCCTCCATTGTCTCCGGCTCGGTCCACACGCCGGTGCGCGCGCCCAGTTCGGCAAATTCGATGTTCCCGGCGGCCAGCGCGATCAGGTACGGCGCCACCGGATGATCCATGCGGAAGGCGAAGGTGTGCTTGCCCTCGCCTGAATCCTCGGCCTCACCCTGGATGATCCCGCTCATCACCACCTTCAGCTCAGCCGGCGCGGTAATGCGCGCTTCCCAGGTCTGGCGGATGCCGGGCGAATCCTGCGTGGGGATCCAGCTGCGGTTGAGGATCGCCTGGCCCTGGCTGAACAGGTAGGGGTGCTGCTTGCCTGCAGTCTGCTCGGGCGCCAGCCATTGCAGCGCCTCGGCCTCGGGCGCGGACTTGTAGGTAATCACGATCTGGCGCGGGGCATCGGCCGCAGCACCCTCGGCAGCGGCTGGCAGCGCCACAGTCAGCGGCTCGCCCTTCTCCGCGTTCTCACCCGGCTCGCCCAGTGTCCATGGCAACGCATTGCCCGCCGCATCGGCCACACTGGCGATCCGCAGGCCATTGGAATCCAGCACCACTTCTTCAGCGCCCGGTGCCGCCAGCACATCCAGCGTGGCCGTGCCACCCACTTCCTTGGCGGCGAAATCAAGGTTCAGGTCCAGCGCCACGTGCGACACCCGCGCCACTTGCGGCTGGGCGTGGGTGTATTCGTCAAGCGCCTGCTGGCTGGTCAGCACCGGGGCCACGGGCACCGCCGCCTGCTGGGGCGCTTCCTGGCACGCGGACAGGGTGAACAGCGAAAAGGCTGCGACGGCGGACAGCAGGGTGCGCATGAATTCTCCGGGATATGGCGAGGCTGGGCGACCAGTTACAAATGCAATCATAAGGGCGATTGAGCCTCCTGTCACCATTCGTCGAGCGGTGTTGACCGTTCGACTGCACCGCGCTGGCGCTGGCGACCCATTGCTGGCATCGCAAGGCCATGCGCAAGACTCGCTTCGTTACCTTCGTGCTCAGCGCCGCGGCCCTCGCCAGCGGCACGCCGCTGGTGGCGCAGGACGATCCGCGCGAGCCCGATATCACCGTCACCGGCGAGGTTGAGGCGGGCGAGGTGGACCCCGGCGAAGTGCGCCAGCAGGCCCGCGCCGTCACCCCGCGCGGCGGTGTGATCAACGAGCCGCTGGCCCGCTTTCAGGACCCCGTCTGCGTGGGCGTGTGGGGCCTGTCGGGTGACAGCGCCAGCTTCGTGATCGACCGGATCTATTACAACGCCGAACAAGCCGGGATCGCACTGAATGACCAGCCAGGCTGCGCCGCCAACGTGATCGTGGCCTTCGTGGCCGATCCCAAGGCCGAGTTCGCGGACCTGGTGGTCGCGCGCCACCAGATCGTGGACGGACTGACGCAAGATGACCGCAACCGCGTGACCCGCACCGAAGGGCCGGTCCTTGCCTGGCACCTGGTCGCTGCCCGCACCGATACCGGCGAATCGCGCAATGGCCGTTCGCCCACTTTCGAAAGCACGCAGACCAGCCGCCTCAACGCCGGCATGCGGCGCGACATGGTGCTGAGCGTGGTGATGATCGACAGCGACCTGCTGAGCGATCTCGATGCCCTCGCGCTGGCCGATTACGCAACCATGCGCGCTCTCGCCCGCACCCGGCCGGTGGACCAGCACGGCAATGCCACCGGCACGGTGCTGGCGCTGTTCGACGATCCGGTGAACGCACCGCAGGGCCTGACCGCGTTTGACCGCGCATACCTCGCCAGCCTGTATGGCTCACGCGCCGACCTGCCGGGCCAATATGCCCTGCGCGATATTGACGAGCGAATGGCGCGCGAAGCCGAATAGCGCGCTTGCAGGCTTTGACCTTGCGCTCCACAATACCAGCGATGCCCCTCGCCCCTGCCAAGCAAACCATCTTCACCACCATGAGCGCGCTGGCCGCTGAGCTGGGTGCGATCAACCTCGGCCAGGGCTTCCCCGATGCCGAGCACGCACCCGAATTGCTCGGCGCTGCGCAGCGGGCCCTGGCGGAAAAGTCCAACCAGTACCCGCCGATGCGCGGCCTGACCGAACTGCGCGCCGCCGTGTGCGACTACTACGCGCGGCGGCAGGGGCTGGCGCTCGATCCCGCGCAAGTGGTCGTCACCAGCGGCGCGACCGAGGCGCTGGCCGCCGGCATCCTCGCCACCATCCAGCCGGGTGACGAGGCGATCGTGCTGCAACCCTGCTATGACGCCTATATCCCGCTGATCGAGCGTGCGGGCGGCACGGCGGTGGCGGTGAACCTTTCGCCACCAAACTGGACGATCCCGTGGGAAACACTGGCCGCCGCGATCACGCCGCGCACCCGCCTGATCATCGCCAACACCCCCAACAACCCCACCGGCAGCCTGCTGACCCGCGCGGATTTCGAACAGCTGGGCGCGCTGTGCGAGGCGCATGACCTGTACCTGCTGTGCGACGAGGTGTGGGAGGGGATGATCTTCTCCGGCGATCCGCACGCCAGCCCGCTGCATGTGGCCAGCCTGAAGGATCGCGCGATCAAGATCGGATCAGCGGGCAAGCTGTTCAGCCTCACCGGCTGGAAAGTCGGCTGGGCCGTCGCCGCGCCTCCCCTTGCCGATGCGATTGCCGGCCAGCATCAGTTCCTCACCTTCACCACCGCCACCCCGCTGCAATGGGCCGTGGCCGAAGGGCTGGCCCTGCCCGATGCCTGGCACGAAGCCCACGCTGCGATCTACGCCCCCCGGCGCGCGCAACTGATCGCCGGGCTGCTCGCGGCGGGCTACGTGGTGCTGCCCAGCGCGGGCACATGGTTCGTGACGGTCGATTTGGCCGCCAGCGGCCTACCTGTGGATGACGAACTGGTGGCCGAACGGCTGATCCGCGAGGCGGGCGTGGCCTCGATCCCGGTGTCGGCGTTTTATCGCGACGACGCGCTGCGGGGGTATCTCAGGCTATGCTTTGCCAAGCAGGAGGCGGTGCTGGATGAGGCTTTGGTGCGGTTGGCGCGGTTTCGGGCGGGAGAATGCAAGTTTTGACCGCCCACCGAAATGGGAAAGCAGTCGTACCGATCTTCTTCATGCTTTTGGCGAGCGCGTGTTCGAACCCGGAGGAGGTCGAAGCACCCACTGTCTGGAAGGGCAGTTACAGCGCAGCAGAGTGCCGCCAACTGATGGACTTTGAAGCAGCAATCGAGCGCTGCGGCCACGGCGACGTCAATCTTCTTGGGAATGTCATTGAGAGGGATCCATCAATCTGTATCCCATATTCGAAACCCCAACGCATGACCGGCGTATGGCTGGCAGGCTTCGAGTTTTCCGCTTTCTATGAGGGAGCTCATGATTACGATGACGTCCTCCAGATCGAAGGCGAGGTCCTCGACGGCGATGTTTGGTTCAGAGATGACGGCATAGACCAACCACCAGCAATCGAACCGCCAAACGGGACCAACCTGCACACTTTGGCGGCCTATTATGTCGAGATTCTCGGTCGAAAATCCCTGTGCGGTGGCGCTTATGGCCACTTGGGTGGCTCATCCTACGAAGTGCTCCCCACCCAAGTCATGGTGATCCGGCCGATTCCTGCGTGGGCTGCGGATGTCCGGTCCGACTAATCGCTCAAAACGCGAAAATCACCCCCACGTCACCTCAGGCGGCAAACTCATCAAGATGGCATCGATATTCCCGCCGGTCTTCAGCCCGAACAGCGTCCCCCGGTCATAGACCAGGTTGAACTCCACATACCGCCCGCGCCATTCCTTCTGGATGGCCTTTTCTTCCGGCGTCCATTCCATTCCCATGCGCCTCCGCACGATGCGGGGGAACACCTCAAGGAACGCCTCGCCCACGTCGCGGGTGAAGGCGAAGTGGCGTTCGAAAGCGGCCTCGTCCTCGCATTCAAGATGATCATAGAAGATCCCGCCCACGCCGCGCGCCACGCCGCGGTGGGGAATGAAGAAGTAGTCGTCCGCCCAGGCCTTGAACTTGTCGTAATAGGTCGGGTTGT
>JAZKFK010000224.1:0-1157 GCA_040386475.1 Pseudomonadota bacterium
AGCACGAGCCTTCTAAGCTTGGAGTTGCAGGTTCGAGTCCTGCCGGGCGCGCCATTTTTGATTGCGAAGGCCTATCCGGGCCGTCGTCCTCGGTTCCATCTCTTCACTTCGTTCCGGGGCACCAGCCCGCGCAGTCGCCTTCGCGGTTTGCTGGTCGCGAACCGGAAATAGCCTGTCGGGGATTTTTACACTCCCCACCGGCATTAACTTTTCGCGAACCATCGTCTGCCGCACGAATCCGCCCTTCGGCAAAACTGGCACGGGCCGTGCAATGTTATGAGTGTTCAAAGGTTCTTCGAACGAGGCGGGGCCGACCCCTGATCCCCGAAGTCTCCCGGCTCCGCCTCCCCGAAGACCTTGATCCTCCCCAGACAGTGATAATCAGCGCCGACCGGCCCAAGGTTCGTCCGTGCGGTCCAGCAGCAATGCGCCATCGTAAGGTCGGCACAGCGCAAACGCTGCGGCAGGATCCTTGCCAAGATACTGCGCCCATTGCTGGGGGTGCAGGATAACCGGCATCCGGTCATGCAAGCCCAGAATGTGCTGGCATGCCTCGGTCATCACCATGGAGAAGGCATGGCCCCATTCTACCGTAGGACGCCATAGGCCGGCGACCGCCATCAGCGGCTCCTCGAACTCGGATTCTCCAGGCAGAGTGATCCAGGTGCGCGTCTTGCGGCCCTTGGCCCCCTCGGCTTCGGCAAAGGCGCTGAGCGGGATCAGGCAGCGGCGAGTGCGGAAGCTGGCTGACCAGAATGGGCCGGACAGCTTGTCGGTCCGCGCGTTGTTGACCGGCTTGGGCTTCAGCGGGTGGCCTTTGGCGCCGGTCAGTGCCAGCGGGAAGCCCCACACCATCGGCTGCAGGGTGCCGTCGGCCAGCACCAGCCCAGGGTAGCCGGGATAGACTTCTTGCGGCACGTTACCAGGGGCCACCCGCAAGTCCTGCACCACAGATGCAAACAAGCCCGCCACTTCCGTGGCGGGCTTGGTCATGCGGTAAAGGTTGCACATCTGCCGGCTTTGGGGCTGCGGCGGAAAGGTCAGCCCGCCTTCGCGACCTGCTTCTCGTCCAGCAGCGCCTGCAGTTCGCCCGCTTCGTACATCTCGGTCATGATGTCGCTGCCGCCGATGAATTCGCCCTTCACGTACAGCTGCGG
>JAZKFK010000224.1:1257-4882 GCA_040386475.1 Pseudomonadota bacterium
ATGCCGCTCACTTGGGAACGGCAGTGCTCAGTTGCAAGGCATGGAGCACGCCGCCCATGCGTCCGCCCAGTGCATCGTATACCAGCTTGTGCTGCGCCACGCGGGTCATACCGGCGAAGGCGGCGCAGGTGACATGGGCCTTCCAGTGGTCACCATCGTCGACCAGCGGGGTCATTTCCACCTCGGCATCGGGCAAGGCGGCCTTGATCATGGCCTCGATCTCGGCTGCTGCCATTGCCACAGCTTAGGACTCGCCCATCAGCTGACGGCGGGCTTCAACGCCCTTGGCTTCCAGCGTGGCGCGCACTTCGGCTTCGTCGGTCTCGATGCCTGCACCGATCAGATCGCCCAGCACCTTGCGAATTACGTCCTCGTCACCCGCTTCCTCAAAATCGGCCTGCACCACTGCCTTGCGGTAGCTATCGGATTCTTCCGGCGTCAGGCCCATCTTGGCCGCAGCCCATTCGCCCAGCAGGCGGTTGCGGCGGGCGGCAACGCGGAAGGCGGTTTCGCCGTCCATTGCAAACTTGGCTTCCTCGGCGCGTTCGCGGTCTTTGAAATCGGTCATCGGGTTTCCCTCGGGTTAAATCAGGCGGTGGTGAGGCTGGCGGCCCTGTTGCCCATGTCGTTGTTGCCGGTGCCCTTGGCCAACCACGGCTCGCTGGTCATCTGGCGGGCCTCGTAAGCCTCGATCGCGGACCTGCTCTGCAACGTCAGGCCCACCTCGTCCAGCCCTTCGGCCAGGCAATGCTTGCGGAACGGATCGATGGCAAAGGTCCAGCGGTCCTGAAATGGCGTGGTGACGGTCTGCGTCTCCAGGTCGATGGTGATCGGGTGATCCTGCACCACTTCCATCAGCCGGTCGATCGCTTCCTGCGGCAGGGCCACGGTGAGGATGCCGTTCTTGAACGCGTTACCGCTGAAAATATCCGAGAAGCTGGGGGCGATTACCGCCTTCACGCCCATGTCCAGCAAGGCCCATGCAGCATGTTCGCGGCTGGAGCCGCAGCCGAAGTTGTCACCCGCCACGATGATCGGCGCGCCCTTGTGCTTAGGGTCGTCGAAGACGTTTGCAGGGTCCTTGCGCAGCGCCTCGAATGCGCCGCGGCCCAGGCCGTTGCGAGTTACGGTCTTGAGGTAATGCGCTGGGATGATGATGTCGGTATCGACGTTCTTCATCCCGAAGGGATAGGCGCGGCCTTCCACTGTGGTGACGGGGTCCATCAGTCGGTCTCCGGGTTTTCGCCAGAGGGGATTGGCGGCAGCTGGCTGGGCTTGGCCTGCTTTTTGCGCTTATTGGACTTGTTGGCATAAAGCATTGCCGCGGCCACGGCGGCCGAACCGATGGCAGCACCGGCGGCGAACAGCATCTTCTTGTTGTCGTCAGTCATGCAACTACCAATGGGGTTGAGGCGCGCGAGAGGCAAGATGCCGCTTACAGGAATCTGCGCAATTCCAGCCAGCGCCGCTCCTTTTCGGACAGAGGCATGGCGGCGTGGGCCGGGCTGGAGCTTGGTAGTGCGATTATCGGCATGGGCAAACCGGTCAACTCGCGGGTGGCAACGCGAGCGGCGGTCTGCCCGTTACAGGCCACTATGCGCAGATGGGGCTGCGCCAGGATGAGCGATGCAAGTTCGTTGGCGATCGGCTCGCGGATCGCCGAATCGAGGCTGCCGCGCCGATCAGCCGTGGCGACGGCGTCCCACAGGCCAACGCGATAGCGGGTGAGCGCGGCCAACCGGTCTGGGTAGGGAAGGGCGACCAGATCCTCTTCCACCACAAGCCCGATCAGGTGCCAGAAGTGGTTGCGGGGGTGGGCGTAATACTGCCGGGCTGCCAGCGATGCCTCACCCGGCAGGCTGCCCAGGATCAGGAGGCGAGCATCGGGTGCAATGTGCGGCGGGAAGCTGGATTTGCGCATGAATCAGCGCGACAGCAGCTGCTTATACCAATTCCCGCACATCGGTCAGCCGCCCGGTCACGGCCGCTGCCGCCGCCATCGCGGGCGAGACCAGATGCGTCCGCGCGCCTGGGCCTTGCCGGCCCACGAAGTTGCGGTTGCTGGTGGAGGCCGAGCGTTCGCCCGGCGGCACCTTGTCGGGGTTCATGCCCAGACAGGCCGAACAGCCCGGCTCGCGCCATTCCAGGCCCGCCTCGGTGAATACCTTGTCCAGTCCCTCGGCCTCGGCCTGCAATTTGACCAGGCCGGAGCCTGGAACCACGATGCCCCACTTGATGTTGGGGTGAACCTTGCGGCCCTTCAGCACTGCGGCCGCAGCGCGCAGGTCTTCGATGCGGCTGTTTGTGCAGGAACCGATGAACACGTTCTGCACTTCCACTTCGGCCATGCGCTGGCCGGGTTCGAGGCCCATGTAATCAAGGCTGGCGCGCGCGGCGCGCTGCTTCGATGGGTCGGCAAAGCTCAAGGGATCGGGGACCACGCCGCCGATGGCCACTGTATCCTCCGGGCTGGTGCCCCATGTGACCGTGGGCTGCACGTCTGCCGCATCGATCGTCACGCTCTTGTCGAACACCGCGCCTTCATCGGTATGCAGCGTGCGCCACCAAGCTACAGCGGCATCCCAGTCCGCGCCCTTGGGCGCATAGGGGCGACCTTTGATATAGGCGAAAGTCGTCTCGTCGGGCGCGATCAAGCCGGCGCGGGCGCCGCCCTCAATGCTCATGTTGCACACCGTCAGGCGGCCCTCGATGCTCATCTTCTCGAACACCGGCCCGCGATATTCGATCACATGGCCGGTGCCGCCGGCAGTGCCGATCACGCCGATGATGTGCAGGATCAGGTCCTTGGACGAAATGCCCGGGCCAAGTTCGCCCGTCACGCGGATTTCCATGGTCTTCGACTGGCGCAGTTGCAGCGTCTGCGTGGCGAGCACGTGCTCCACCTCGCTGGTGCCGATGCCGAAGGCCAGCGCGCCCACGCCGCCGTGGCACGCGGTGTGGCTGTCGCCGCAGACAATGGTCGCGCCGGGCAGCGAGAAGCCCTGTTCCGGGCCGACTACATGGACAATGCCCTGCTGCGCGCTGGTGGCGCCGAAATAGCGCACGCCGAATTCGGGCGCGTTCTTCTCCAGCGCTTCCAACTGCTGGGCGCTTTCCAGATCGGCAATCGGCACGCGTGCGCCGTTCGCATCAACACGCGCAGTGGTGGGCAGGTTGTGATCGGGCACGGCCAGCGTCAGTTCCGGGCGGCGCACCTTGCGCCCTGACAGCCGCAGTGCCTCGAATGCTTGCGGGCTGGTCACTTCGTGCACCAGGTGCCGGTCAATAAACAACAGGCAGGTGCCATCGGGACGCTGCTCGATAACGTGGCTGTCCCAGATCTTCTCGTACAAGGTGCGCGGTTTGCTGGCCATAATAGCTGGCCATCTGCGCCGATTTGCGTGGCCTTTCAAGCGTGGCTGCGGAAACTTTTGCTTGGGGCGGCGAAAACGCTTGGAAGCATGTGCAGCAATGACTAATTGACACCAATGTCAGCAAACACACATACGATTCCGATCCGCATCACCGATGCCGACATCGACTTCATGGGCCACGTGAACAATGCCCGCTATCTGGGCTGGGTGCAGGACGTGGTGCTGGCGCACTGGCAGCATGTTGCTCCGCC
>JAZKFK010000225.1:0-2821 GCA_040386475.1 Pseudomonadota bacterium
GCGATTTCGTCTTCCGCCTGGAAGGTGGTGACGCCGAACTCCTTCATCTTGACCAGGTAATGCAGGATGCTGCTGGCCGGCGTGATCGGATAGCCGCCGAAGAACATGTGCAGGCCAGCCAGCTGCGCGCCAGCGACAAGGCCCAGCGACACGGCTTCAGCGCCGGTAATCGTGCGGTAAAGCCCCGGCTCGGCCGGCACCGGATCGATGTGCAGGCGCTTCAGCGGACCCGACAGCTCGGCCGTTTCCCCATAGGCATGGCCCGCATTCAGCGCGGCGATATTGGCGGCGGCCAAGTCGGGCTTGCTCTTGAACTTGGCGTTCAGCCAGTCGATCAGCGGCTGGCGGTCACGGTCGAACATCCACAGGGCCAGGCCCAGCGTCCACATGTTCTTGCAGCGCAAGGCATCCTTGGTGCCGAGGCCGTGGACCTTGACCGCTTCCACGGTCAGCGCCGAAATATCGAACGCCAGCACGTCCCACTTGGCCAGGCTGCCGTCCTCGATCGGATTGGTGGCATACTTGGCCTTGTCGAGGTTGCGCTGGGTGAACTCACCCGTATCGGCGATGATCAGGCCGCCGGGCTTCAGCGCATCCACGTTCACCTTCAAGGCGGCCGGGTTCATCGCCACCAGCACGTCGGGCGCATCGCCAGCGGTGTTGATCTCGCGGCTGCCGAAGTTGATCTGGAACGCCGAGACGCCGAACAGCGTGCCCTGCGGCGCACGGATTTCCGCCGGAAAATCGGGGAAAGTGGCCAGATCGTTGCCCGCCAGCGCGGTGGACAGGGTGAACTGCCCGCCGGTCAGCTGCATGCCATCGCCGCTATCACCGGCAAAGCGCACCACAACCGCTTCTGGCGAGGTGGAGGAAGATGTGTGGGCCGGCTTTTCGGCCACCTGGGTTGCCATGACTAGACTTGTCCTGTTCACGCGCCGGGAAACGACCCGGATTGGCCATTGGGCCGTAGGATTGTCGCCCTATGTTCCCCGCTGGTGACGGGCAATCAAGTTTTTCTGTTCGCGAGGCAACGGGACGATGGAATTGCTCCACCGCTTTGCTTATCGCAGGGCGTATGAACACACCTGATCCAGCAATCTACCGGCCCGAACTTTACCGACCATGCGTGGGCGTGATGATGGTCAATGCCGAAAGTCACGTTTTCGTGGGCAAGCGCATCGACAACAAGGAAGGCGACTGGTGGCAAATGCCGCAAGGCGGCGTCGATCCGGGCGAGGAGCTGGAACCCGCGATGCGCCGCGAGCTGCACGAGGAAACAGGGGTAAAGTCAAAGCACCTGACCACGCTGGGCCATCTGCCGCAGGAGATCTATTACGACCTGCCGCCAGAACTGCAGGGCAAATTGTGGAAGGGCAAGTACCTGGGCCAGCGGCAGACGTGGTTCCTGGTCCGCTTCACCGGCAAGGACGAACATGTGGACCTGAACGCCCACAAGCATCCGGAATTCTGCGAATGGAAATGGGTGCCACCAGTGGTGCTGCCGGACCTGATCGTGCCGTTCAAGCGGACGGTTTACGAGCAAGTCGTCGCGGGGTTTTCACCTCTGCTGCAAGCCTAGGCTCAATTTACCGAAACGCCGGTATCGGGAGCAACTTCGGCCGTGGCCACGCGCGGCAGGGGGCCGCGTTCGATGGCGGCGGTGAGGCTGGCCACCTGCGTGCAATCGAAGCCGCACAGCTGTTCCAGCCGTGCCAGGTTCTCACGCGCACCAGCCAGCGCGCCCTTTTCGGCCAGCGCCTCGCCCTCGCCTTCCAGCGCGGCCAGGCTATCGGGATCACGCTCCAGCACTTCGCGGTAATAGCGGATTGCCTTGCCCTGCATCCCCGAGGCGCGGGCCGCACGCCCAAGATCCAGGTAGATCGCGCTGTAGGCCGGATCGATGGTCAGGGCCGCCTCGAACGCGTCGGTCGCGGCGTCAACATCGCCTGCTTCCAGCGCGGCGCGGCCCTCGGCTACCAGCATTTCAGCACGCGGATCGGGCTGCGTTGTGGCGCCGATCCCGGCGCTGGCGGTTACTGCCGCGAGCAGTGAAAGGGCAAAGGCGGCGGGGGCATAGCGCATCACGAGTTCCTTGATCGGCGGCCGGGCTTCCGGGGTATCGCTTGTCATGACAGGCCAAGGCCTAACATGGCTTGGATAAACTGGCGATGAAGAATCCGTCCGTCCCATCGCGTGCCGGGTGCAGCCGGTGGCCGGGGCCGCGCGGCTCGCCCAGCGGCAAGGCCAGCGGGGTGGCGGCGAAGTCCGGATGGGTCGACAGGAAGTGGTCCACCTGCCCCGCCCCTTCCTCGTCCAGCAGCGAGCAGGTGATATAAACCAGCCGCCCGCCGGGCTTCACCAGCGCCGAAGCGACATCCAGCAGCCGGGCCTGTAACTCGGTCAGCTTGTCCAGTTCACGCGAAGTCAGCCGCCAGCGGCCTTCGGGGTTGCGCCGCCACGTGCCGGTGCCCGAGCACGGAGCATCGACCAGCACGGCATCGGCCCTGGCGAGCCACGGCTCCAACGCTTCAAGCTCACGACCGGGATTGAGCAGCACGGTCGCGGCAATCTTGGCCCCCGCCCGTGCAGCGCGCGGCGCCAGTTGACCCAGCCGGCGGCGATCGCTGTCAGCGGCAATCAATGTGCCCTGGTTGGCCATCGCAGCGGCCAGCGCCAGTGTTTTGCCGCCAGCCCCGGCGCACAGGTCGATCACCAGTTCGCCCGGCGCGGCACCGACAGCCATGCAGGCCAGCTGGCTGCCCAGGTCCTGCACTTCGATCAGGCCATCGAGATAGGCCGGCCATTGTTCAACCTGCGTGCC
>JAZKFK010000226.1:0-4408 GCA_040386475.1 Pseudomonadota bacterium
TCTCGCTCGGCTATCGTCGCGAATTGCCCGCGGGGTTCTCGGTCGCTATCGAACCAGCGATCAGCTTCGTCCGGTATGATGGCGCGCTCTCTGCGTTCGACCGGGCCCGTTCCGACCGCATATACAGCGCCTCGCTGGCCGTACTCAACCGGCACATCGTGCTCGCACGCTTCACGCCGCGCGTGGCCTACAGCTTCACCTGGATGGACAGCAATATCGGCCTGTTCGACTTCAATCGCCACCGGATCGAACTTGGTCTGACTACCGAATTTTAGCCCTTCCTTGGCCTCGGTAGCTGGACTGCACTACCGGCAGACTGCACCGAAAGTCGGCTCTGAGGTGTTTTGCCGGCAGCGACTTTTGGCCGCAGTGAGGGCGCAAAGCTGCCATTGAGCCTTCCCCTCTGGCTTATCGCAGACCTCTCACATTCCATTGGACTTCCGCTTCTGGCCGAGCGTTGGTGCTGACACTGAATGCTGGCCTCTATAGGCGGCCGCTGCCCTGACCGACGCGATCGGCAGGGCCTTGGGTGGTGGGAGCAGCGAGTGTCGCTGCTTCCGAACAGGAGACCATCCATGATCGACGCAATTGAATCAACGAAACCGGCAAAGCGCGTGCGCCGCATGGCCCGCGAGCCGAAGCAGGTTACAGTCCGCGCACCGGCGGACGCGACGCCGACTGCTGCTATTGCAACCAAGCCCGCCAGCAAGACGCACTTGCTACTCCACCTACTGCAAAAGCCCGAAGGTGCCACGATTGCCCAGTTAGCTTTTGCGACCGACTGGCTGCCGCACACCACGCGCGCCGCACTGACAGGCCTGAAGAAGAAGGGCCATTCCGTGACCAGCAGCAAGGAATCCGGCGTGGACCGCGTCTACAACGTCGCAGCAGGCTGATGGCGAGGCAAGCCTACGTCACGTTCGAACGGCTGGCAGCCATGTCACCCAACGAATTGAAGACCGAGTGGGCGCGGCGCTATGCCGCGCCTGCTCCCAGTCTGTCGCCCGATCTTCTGCGGTTGGGGCTGGGCCACAGGCTGCAGGAGCAGAGGCTCGGCGGCGTAAGCCGCTCGACCCGAACGCTGCTCCGCCAGGTGGCCGCATTCGGAGCAGCTTGTGGATCTGAAAAAATCTCTGGCCCGCAAGCTGACCATTGGCACTCGGCTCGTACGGGACTGGCATGGCGTCGGCCACGCCGTGACCGTGCTTCAAGATGGCTTCGAGTACGACGGCAAGCGCTGGAAGTCGCTGACAGCGATCGACAAGGCCATCACGGGCAATCACTGGAACGGTCCGCTGTTCTTCGGCCTAACCAAGCGGAGCAAGAAAGCATGAAGCTGCTGCGCTGCGCGGTCTACACCCGCAAGTCGACTGAGGATGGTCTCGAACAGGAGTTCAACAGCCTCGATGCCCAGCGAGAGGCTTGTGAGGCATACATCCTCGGCCAACGGCAAGAAGGCTGGAATCTCGTACCCAACCGGTACGACGATGGCGGTTTCTCGGGCGGCACCATGGGGCGGCCCGGCCTCAAGGCGTTGCTCGCCCACATCGAAGCCGGCCTGGTCGATGTCATTGTCGTCTACAAGGTCGACCGGCTAACCCGCAGCCTCGCGGACTTCGCCAAGATCGTCGAGCGGCTGGATGCTAATGCCGCCAGCTTTGTCTCGGTAATGCAGGCGTTCAATACCACGACCAGCATGGGTCGACTCACTCTCAACGTGCTGCTTTCATTCGCCCAGTTCGAGCGCGAAGTCACCGGCGAGCGCATCCGCGACAAGATCGCTGCCTCCAAGAAGAAGGGCCTGTGAATGGGTGGCCCAGTTCCGCTGGGCTACCAGGTGATCGCGCGCAAGCTGGTGCCTATGCCCGAGGAAGCAGAAAGGGTGCGCACCATCATGCGGCGCTACTTGGATGTCAAAATGTCCCCGTGCTGATCGAGTTCCTGCTCTCCGAGGGCGTGGTCACCAAGATCCAGCCGCGCACCAGCGGCCCGCATCGCGGCGGCATTCCGTTTGCGCGAGGCAGCCTGTTCCATCTGCTCAAGAACCCGGTCTACTGCGGCAAGATCGTCCACAAGGGGAAGGTCTACGATGGCGAGCACGAGGCCATAGTCGATGAGGAGTTGTGGAACGCGATTCAGGCCCAACTCAAGGAGAAGGCGCCGCCACGCAAACGTTCTACTAATGAGCCCCAACAAGCCATGCTGCGAGGGCTGGTCACTGATCCCCAAGGCCGCAAGATGGTGCCGACTTATGGTTCGAGCAAGACGAAGCGCTATGCCTATTACGAGACACGCAAAGACTTGGCACGTCGAGGCGATCCCCCGGGCCTGCGGTTTCAGCGCGGCCATCTCGAACAGCATCTGGTCGGCCACCTCGAACGACTGCTGGGCGACGAGCATGCCTTGCGGCGCCTGCCCGGTATCGAGGAGGCGGGTACCCTCCGGACAATGTTTGCTGCATCCCACCCTCTAGCCGTGCAACTGCACGAGATTGGCATGGCCGAGGCCGCCCTGCGTTTCCTGGTAAATGCAGTCTCGATCCGGGCAGATTGCATGGAGATCGTCCTGAAGCCTGATGCCCTCGGCATCGGATCTTCAGACGGGTGGGCCTGGACTCTGCCTTTGCCCACGCGGCGACCATTCCGCGAGGCCCGCCTGCGGATCGATGCAGATGCCGCTACCGACAAGGTCTCGAATGATCTGCTGGCCCTCATTGCTGATGCCATGGCGAGCCAGCAGCTTGTGCTGGCCTCTCCCGAACTCAGCCTTGCCCAACTGGCCAAGCGCGATGGGCGGTGCCGCACGCAACTGGCAAGACTGTTGCGGATTTCTTGGCTCAGCCCGAGGATCATTGATGCCATCGCCAATGGCAACCAACCCAAGGGGCTTACGCGTCGCGTACTCCTGACGTGCGAAATGCCGGTCGATTGGGCCGAGCAGGAGCACCTGTTCGGCCTCGTAGCCTGAGAGCCTGATCAAACCAGCAAAGTCGGTGAAGCCGGGCTCTCCCCGTCAGAGAATCCGGCATATCTCTCAGCTCCGAAGCGGGCTCGCGGAGAATCTCTGGCTTCACCGCGACTCTGATGACGCACCAACCCCGCGGAACTGCGCCATTCTGCGGGCGCAGGGCGCCCTAAGGCGAAAATCGGTTAGCTTGGCTGACTGTTTGGTGCGGCCGAGAAGACTCGAACTTCCACGGGCTTTCGCCCACAACGACCTCAACGTTGCGCGTCTACCAGTTCCGCCACGACCGCATATCGCAAAGGGCAGACATGCGGCCCCCGGCAGGTAGGAGCGGGCCACTAGCAAGAAGGCCATCACCCTGCAAGCGTGGTGATGCCATCTGGCAAGCGACGGTTACTGCTGCTTCCAGCCGAATTCGGCCATGCGCGCGGCGCGGGGCACCTGGTCGGTGAACACCTGGTTGACGTTGAGGCTCTCACCCGGGCCCAGGCTGGCCTTGGCGGGGACGATTTCCTTGCTCCAGACGTTGCGCCCGCGCGCATCGCGCAGGACCACCAAGATCGGCGGCAGGCTGTGCGCGGTGCTGCCGATATTGGTGATGGTACCGTTGACCTCGAAGATCTCAATTCCCGAAATCTGCCGCTTGGCCTGCTGGTCGATCGGGAAATCCAGCTGCAGGTCGGGCTGGGCCACGGCAAAATCGGGGCGCGAGACGGGCACCCAATCGGGCAAGCCCCAATAGGACACGGCAAAGATGATCGCCGCGGCAAACAGCGCGAAGATCACTGCGGCATAAGTCCATACCTTCAGCCAGTTGCGGCGCGGGCGGAACGGTGGCTCTGCCTCGAAGGCGGAAGGGCCGCTGACATCCGGCACTGCCGGGGCCATCCGTTCTACCATGCGCGGCGGAATGGCCGGCAAGTCGTCGTCGTCCGCTGGCGCGGTGGGAGGCGGCGAAGGAGGTGCGGGTGGCGGCGGCGGAGGGGGCGGTGGGGGCTCGATCGGCGCAGTGCCGCCAGCCAATTCAGGGGTTTCCCGCGTCTCCGCCAGATCCATCACCGGACCGTCCTGAAACCATGAATGGCGGCACTTGGCGCAGCGCACGGTGCGGCCTTCGGTCCCGATGGCGCTATCGGGCACTGCATATCGCGTGGCGCAGGCAGGGCACTGAATGATCATGCTGGCCGGGCGACCCTACGGGACAGCACGCCAAGCAACAAGCTGTGGAGCAAGCAGGTTACGGTGGTACGTGGCTTTTTTCCACATCGAACACCGGCTATAGCCCCCGCCATGACCTCCGCGAACCGCTTTCCGCCACACTTTGGCCAGCACCGCGCCCCCGCGACGGGGAGCGGCGCGGCGGTATGAGCGGGGATGCCAAAGGATCAGCGGGCGGGCCAGCAAGCGGAATTGTGAAGTTCGACAATGTCGGCCTGCGCTATGG
>JAZKFK010000227.1:0-2572 GCA_040386475.1 Pseudomonadota bacterium
GACGAGGATTGGGAAAACTGGGAAGCCGAGGACGTGGGCTGACAAGGCTTTCACGGCTCGGTTCAATTTGAAGGGAAGGAAATTATTATGGCTGCCAAGAACAACGCGCTCAACAAGCCGGTCACCGTTTCGGGCGATCTGGAAGCAGTAATCGGCAAGGGCCCGATGACCCGCGCCGAGGTGACTTCGAAGGTGTGGGACTACATCAAGAAGAACAGCCTGCAGGACAGCAACGACAAGCGCCAGATCAACCCCGATGCGGCCTTGGCCGCGGTGATCGGCAAGGACCAGATCTCGATGTTCAAGATGACCGCCGCGGTGTCGAAGCACCTCAGCTAAGTCGTCTGCTTTCGGGCAAGATATCAGGCGGGCGGGAGGTGGAAACTTCCCGCCCGTTCTGTTTTTTCTAGAACGTGTAACCCACCCCCGCCGAAGTGAAGAACTGGTTGGCCGAGCCGACGTCACGCACGATCGGACCGCTGGCGAAATCACCCTGCAAGCGGCTGTAGCTGGCAATCGCGAACAGCGACCAGCCACGCCTGCCGCCGGACAGCGAATGGGTTGCCAGGACATTGGCGCCAAGGCTTTCCAGGCCGCCATCGGGGTCAAACGCGGCCAGACCACTCGCCGCCGCGCCGGCCGGGGTGATGCCGAAATAGTAATCGGCGTAGCTATCCGCAGCAAAGTTGGCAGTCAGCGATCCGCGTACGAACGTTCGGCTCCCCACCAATGATGAGTAGCTGACCGAAGGGGACAGCCGCCAGGCGCCATGAGCGTCTGCCACGTCCCACACCATGCTGGTGCCGAAGGACAAGGTGCCTGTCCGGCTGCCGATGCCTTTCAGCCCGATGGCGCCCGAAAGCCCCAATTCCACCGCTTCGTCCAGCTTGCCCAGCGCCGCGACTTGCCGATCCTCGATGCTTCCCGTGCGATTGAACCGCAGGCCGGCCACCGGGCCAAGTTCCAGCTCCACGGCGCGCGAGGCGTCATTGGGCACGGCGTCCACAAACAGTTGCAGCCCGTTCAGCCGGAAATCGTGCCCATCAACCGTGCCCTGCAAGACGCCGCCGGGGATCAGGCCATATTCGTTCGCTCCATCGTAGTCGCTGTTGACGCCGACACCGAGACCGACCGTGACCGTATCACCCGGCGACGGGGGGCCATCTTGGGCCATGACCGGCGTTGACACGAGCCATGTGACGAAAGCCGAGGCGAATAGACGATATTGCATGGGGCTTCCTATCAACCGGGTCTGGATAAAGAAGGCGGACCTTGGGCCAAGGTTCCCAAGTTGGCCAATTTGCATTCACCCTTGTGAAAACTTCGCCCATGCGGAAAAGTGTGTTGCCCCACGCATGACACGCTGGCACTATCCGCCCCAGCAATCGAGGCGCTGTGCAGGATACGCGCAGCCTTCGCGAGAGGACAGGATCAGCACCATGGCAACCATCGTCGGCGGCGTCGCCACGTCGCATACCCCCACCATCGCCTTCGCCAAGGATGCGGGCAAGTTTGAAGACCCGGTGTGGAAGCCGATTTTCGATGGCTACAAGCCGGTGCAGGACTGGTTCCGCGCCAAGAAGCCCGATGTGCTGGTGTACATCTACAACGATCACATGACCTCGTTCTTCGATCATTACAGCCACTTCGCGCTGGGCGTGGGCGAGGAGTTCAAGGCAGCGGACGAAGGCGGTGGCCCGCGCGATATTCCCGCCATCAAGGGCGATCCCAAGTTTGCCGAACACGTCGCCCGCGTGATGGTGGCCAACGAGTTTGACCTGTCCTACTTCCAGGGCAAGGGGCTGGACCACGGCGCTTTCAGCCCGCTGTCGGTGATGGTTGACCATGACGATACCAACGGCTGGGCGGTGAAGCTGCTGCCGGTGGTGTGCGGTGTGCTGACCGTGCCGCTGCCCTCCGCGCGCCGATTCTACAAGTTCGGCAAGAGCTTGCGGCAGGCGATCCTCTCATACCCTGAGGACATCAAGGTGGCCATCGCCGGCACCGGCGGCCTTTCCCACCAGGTCCACGGCGAAGGCTGCGGGTTCAACAACCCGGAGTGGGATGCCGAGTTCATGGACCGGCTGGAGAAGGACCCCGAGAGCCTGCTGGACATGACCGTGGCCGAACTGGCCAAGCTGGGCGGCTGGGAAGGCGCCGAGGTGGTCATGTGGCTGATGATGCGCGGGGCGCTGTCAGCCGATGTGGAATGCACCCACAAGACCTATTTCCTGCCTTCCATGTGCCCCATCGCCACCATGATCCTGGAAGAGCGCCATCCCGATGCGCCCGTGGAAGACCCGGCGGTGACCCGCGCCCGCGCCGATCACGACTATGCCGGTGCCGAGGACATGGCGGGCACCTATCCCTTCACCATCGAACGCAGCGTCAAGGGCTTCCGCCTCAACCACTTCCTCCATTCGCTGACCGATCCCGCCATGCGCAAGCTGTTCCGCGAGGACGAGGAAGCGGCGTACGAGCAGGCCGGGCTGACCGATGAGGAACGCGCGCTGGTCCGCAACCGTGACTGGATCGGCATGATCCACCACGGGGTGATCTTCTTCATGCTGGA
>JAZKFK010000228.1:0-3221 GCA_040386475.1 Pseudomonadota bacterium
GGTGCACCCAGGCCGAGGGGCTTTCGCGGGCGATCCGGTCATAATCCTCCAGCGCGTCGGCAAACTGGTAGACATTCTCCTGGAACATCGCGCGGGCCGACAGCGGACCAAGGTCATCGGTTGCGGCAAAGGCGATTGCCCGCTCATAAGCGGCCAGCACCGGCGCAGCGCGGCGGCGACGTTCGGCTGGTGTCAGTTCCCACCGCCACGTCACATCCGCCGGGGCCTGCAGTTCGGCGCGGGCGGATTGCAGGCGCCGGGCATCGCGGCGCGCTGCGGGGATATCGGCGGCCGCAATCTCGCCCAGCCGGTAGAAGGTGTCTGCCGTGGCCACCAGTTCGCCATTGACGATTTGCGCCGCCCGATCGATTTGCACGTTGCCAAAAGTGGCGCTGGTCGTCGCCGCGCCCGAAATAGTGAAGCCTTCGCCGCCATCTGGCAGGATCATGCGCATTTCGGTCCGCTGGCGCGCCGGCCCGGGCGTGGCCACGGGAATATCCCGCCATGCCGGGCGCGAGCGATCGGGATTGAAGCCGCTGCCATCCACGCTCTGCCGGATCTCGGCTTCCAGCCGCCCGTCTTGCCACTCGAATGCCGCTGGCGAGATCATGCCAACGTGCAGGGTGCCAACCGCGTTCGTCTCATCATAAGTGACGCTGACGTCATAGATCGCCGCATTGCCCGCGCCCGCGCTGGACCGGGCCATGCCTTGCGCCATGTCACGCAATTGCTCGGGCGTGGCGGCATCGGCCATCTGCCGGATCTGCGCGCCTGCTGGCCCGGCATAGCTGAGGTCCATCTCCATCAGCACCGGCAAGTCCACCCCGGCCGAATGATCCGCGCTGAGCACCGCGACCATCTGCGGCACGGCGGGATCGCGCGGGGTCATGGCAATCAGGCCGGAACCGCCCTCGCGCAGGGGCAAGGCCCAGCGGAACGGTGGCACGTCGGCCAGGTTGGCCAGCCGGGCGGCGGCGCTGGTGCCATCCAGCCAGTAATCCTGCCCGTCGATCACCGCGCGCACGATCACATGGTCGAACGCCAGCGGCAGCGGCAGCAGTTCGGGCACGGCGTCGCCACCCTGGCTGGTCACCAGCACCGGTTCTGCATCGATGCCCATGCGGCGCAGCAGCGCGGTGAGCAAGACCGACTTGGCCTTGCAATCGCCATAGCGCGCAATCCACGTCTGGTCCGCCGATTGCGGCAGGTAATTCCCGCCATCAAGGCCGTTGAGCAGATAGCTGACCTCGTCCTGCACCAGTTGCAGGGCCAGCGCGGCGCGCTCCTTCTCGTCATCCGTACGGGCCATGATCGCGGCGGCCTGCGCGGCCACGGGCGAGGCATCGTCCACGGTAATGGCAGCGGTATAATGCGGCACCATCTGGGCCGACAACTCCTCCCAACTGGCGAAGCTGCCCACGCGCAGCAGTTCGGGCCGCAAATAGCGAGACGGGGCATCGCCCGGCATCGGCGGCCGCTCGGCCAGCGGCAGGCTGACGCGCAGCCACTGATAGCCATCGCGCGCCTCCGGCTGGGCAAGGTCCACGCGCGGCTCGGCGGCCCAGAACATCTCCTCACCCTCGGGCCATGAAACGATCACCCGCGCCAGGCCCACTTCCCACGGTTGGGCGGGCAGGAAATGCGCTTCCTGTACCTCGTCTCCCAGCGCCTGGTCATCAGTGGTGGTGGTATAGGCCACGCGCAATACATCGCCCTGCCGCAAGCCCGGCACGGCCAGCGTAGCGGTGCGCGAGCCATCGAGCAGGCGCTGCTCCAGCCCCAGCTCACGGCGGATGACATCGAAGGTCACTCCTTGCGCCAGCAGGTCGATCACCTCGCCGCCGCGCACGATGTCCAGCCGGTGCACCGTCAGGTCGCCCTTGTCGGGCAGCCAGTAAAGCGACAGCGTGCCCTGATCCATCAGTGCCTGCGGGTTCTCCAGCAAGGTGGCGGTATCGACATATGTTGCGACCACCCCACGCTCCAGCCGCGATTGAACGTCGCTTATCACCGTGGCGGGAATGTCGGACCCCCGCAGCAGCGGGGCGATATCGGCCTGTTCCACCCAGCCCGGCGCGGGAGCATAGAGCACCGCCTCTCCTGCCAGCGCGGCACCTGGGAAAACCGCGAGGCCAACGGAAGCCAACAGCGCGGCGCGCAGCAATGTCATGCAGGAATCCTTGATTCGCTCAGCCGTGCAGCCAAAGCGGTGAGTGGTGGCGGCAAAGACTATCTCACCTTGGCAAATATGCAATTGCGCCCGGCCATTTGTGAGCCAGGACCTTCCCGCAGACGCCCCCGCCCTTGCCTTCGCGCGCCAGCCGTCCTAGCCGCGCCGCATCACCGATCCACGCTTGTCAGGAAAGCCCACCCATGGTCCCCCGCTACGCCCGCCCCACCATGACCGCCATCTGGGAGCCGGAGGCGCGCTATCGCATCTGGTTCGAGATCGAAGCGCACGCCACGCAGAAACTGGCCGATCTGGGCGTGGTGCCGCAAAGCGGGGCCAAGGCGCTGTGGGACTGGTGGAGCACCAACCCCGCCATCGACGTGGCCGCCATCGACGCCAAGGAAGCGATCCTGAAGCACGATGTGATCGCTTTCCTTGACTGGGTGGCCGAGCAGGTTGGCCCGGAAGCGCGCTTCATGCACCAGGGCATGACCAGTTCCGACGTGCTGGATACCACGCTGGCGGTGCAACTGGCGCGCGCCAGTGACTTGCTGATCGAAGACATGGACGCGCTGCTCGCCGCCATCGAGCGGCGCGCACAGGAGCACAAGTACACCCCCACCATCGGCCGCAGCCACGGCATCCATGCCGAGCCGACCACCTTCGGCCTCAAGCTGGCCCAAGCCTATGCCGAATTCACCCGCTGCCGCACGCGGCTGGTGGCGGCACGGGCGGAGATCGCCACTTGCGCCATCTCCGGCGCGGTTGGAACTTTCGCGAATATCGACCCGCAGGTTGAGGAATATGTCGCCGAGAAGCTGGGACTGGCGGTGGAGCCAGTGTCCACGCAGGTGATCCCGCGCGATCGCCACGCCGCCTTCTTCGCCGCGCTGGCGGTAGTCGCCAGCAGCATCGAGCGGCTGGCGGTGGAAGTGCGCCACTTGCAGCGCACCGAAGTGCTTGAGGCGGAAGAATACTTCTCGCCCGGCCAGAAGGGCTCCAGCGCCATGCCGCACAAGCGCAACCCGATCCTGACCGAGAACCTGACCGG
>JAZKFK010000229.1:0-3984 GCA_040386475.1 Pseudomonadota bacterium
GCGCCGGATACCTATTCGGACACGGTCACCGTCACGGTGAACTACTGATCCGATCATGATCGCCACGCGAACCCTCTCCCGCGCGGCGCTGGCCGTATCGGCATGGGCCATGCTTCCGGGCATCGCCCATGCCGATGGCTTGCAGATTGCGCCAGTCAGTGTGACCATTCCCGAACGTTCGGGCGTGGTCTGGCTTAACAACGAGGGTGACGGGCCGCTGCGGGCGCAAGTGCGGGTATTTCGCTGGACGCAGGCCAATGGCGAGGACGTGCTGGCCGAAACCACCGAGGTGGTTGCCAGCCCGCCATTTGCCGAGATCGCGCCCGGCACCCAACAAGTGATCCGCCTGGTGCGGCTTGGCGGCGATGCCGTGGCCATGACCACTTGCGAGCAGACCTACCGCATTATTGTGGACGAGTTGCCGGCGGCCGAACAGCCGGCCACCACCGGCCTGCAATATGTCGTGCGCTATTCAGTGCCGGTCTACCTGACCAATCCCGCCTGCCAAGCGCAGGCACCCGCGCTTAGCTGGCGCATCGAGCCGGCGGACGGCACGGCAATGCTGGTGGTCAGCAATGCGGGCCAGATCCACGCCCAACTGGCCAACGTGACATTCATCGATGGCCTGGGCCAGCGCACCGAAATCACCGGTGGGCTGCTCGGCTATGTCTTGCCGGGTGCCGAACGCCGCTTCGCCATTCCCCTTGCGCCCCAGGCCCTTGCGGCCGGCGACAACCTGGAGGTCAAGGTCAATGGCGAACAAGTCATTGCACCGGTCTCGCTGGCTCAACCGGTCCGGTAAGGCCGCCCTCCTCCTGTCACTGCTATTGGCCGGGCCCGCTTGGGCCAGGGACGAAGCAGGACTGGACGGTGCACCTGCCACGACGGCTGACTTGCTGGCGCCCATCGCCCATGTCCGTAATGCGGCGCCGGCTCCGCTGGCAAGCACTGCCACGCTGATGCTGGACGTGGAGCTGAACGGCGTGAACCGCGGCCTGCTCCCCTTCACCATGATCAACAGCCAGCTGTGGGCCACTCGCGCCGTGCTGCATGAAATCGGCGTGCGGATCGATGGCGAGCCCGCCTCAGCCGCCGCTGACGACATGCTGCGCTTGTCCGACGCAGTGGGCACCGGGGCCAGCTACAACGCCGCACTGCAAAGCCTGTCCATTATGGTCGATGTCCAAAAGCTCTCCGTCGGCACGCACCGCCTGAACGTGAGCGCGCAGGACCAGCCGGTTGCTGCCAGCGCCACCGGGGCGCTGTTCAATTACGATATCTATGCCAACCTGGCCGGCAGCCGCCTGGCCTTTGACGGGTTTGGCGAACTGCGGGCGTTCTCCGGCAATGTCCTGTTCGAAAGCACCGGCGTGTTCAATTCGCGCTCACGAGGCCAGCAAGGCGGCGAGCTGGCGCGGCTGGACTCCACGCTTTCATGGTCCATTCCCGACCGGCGGCTGACGCTGCGCGCGGGCGACCTGATCACCCGCGCCACCAGCTGGTCGCGCCCCACGCGGCTGGGCGGTGTGCGCATCGGCACCGATTTTGCCTTGCAACCCTATCTGGTCACCGCTCCCATCCCCAGCTTCTTCGGTGAAGCGACGCTGCCTTCCACGGTGGACTTGTACATCGACGGGATGAAGCGCTTTTCCGGATCAATCGCACCGGGGCCGTTCGAACTGGGATCGGGCGGCAACCATATCAACGGTGCGGGCACTGCCCAGCTGGTGGTCACCGATGCCATCGGCCAGGTCACCACGCTGGATTTCCCGATCTATGATACCCCGCTGCTGTTGCGGCAGGGGTTGACCGACTGGTCGGTGGAAGCAGGCGCGATCCGCCGCAACTATGGCCTCACCTCGTTCAGCTATGCCGACGATCCGGTGGTGACCGCCTCGCTGCGCAGCGGCCTCAGCGACGTGCTGACGCTGGAAGCGCATGGCGAGGCTGGCTCCGATCTGCTCAACGCCGGTGGCGGCATGGCGTGGCTGTTGCCGTTTGGCGGCGTGGTCAGCGGATCGGTGGCCGCCAGCAGCAACGATGGCCACGTAGGGCAGCGGGTGGAGGCAGGCTATTCGTGGACCGACAGCACATTCAACCTTTCAGCCACGGTGCAGCGCGCCAGCACCGACTTTGCGGACCTGCCCGGCCTGGAAGGCGGCAGCCAGGTGCGTGCCCGCGACGTGCTCAACGCCGGCTTCAATTCCGACCGTCTGGGCTATTTCGGCGTCAACCTGATCCGCCAGCGGGCCGCTGGCGAGCCGCGCGAAAGCTATCTCAGCATGCACTGGCAAAAGTCGTTCGGCACTAACCTGGCGCTCAGCATGTCGGGCAACATGGGCTTGCGGCGCGGGACGGCGCGCGGCGTGTTCCTGACGCTGAGCTATACCCCCGGCGAACGCGACCATTTCTCGTCCAGCCTGCAAAGCGCGCGCGGGCGCAACAGCGGCTCGCTGGGTTATCGCCACTCGCTGCCGCTGGACGGCGGAACCGGCTGGGCGCTGGATGGCACCTTTGACGGTGACCGGTTACAGGCGGCCGGACAAGTGGACCACCTGGGCACGCACGGGCAAGTGACCGGCGGCGCGCGCATCATTGGCGGGCGCACTTCGGCTTATGCCGGATATTCCGGCGCCCTGGTGGCGATGGGCGGCGATGTGTTCGTATCACGCAAGATCAACGATGGCTTTGCCGTGGTGGACACCGCCGGCATCGCCGATGTGCCGGTGCTGCTGCACAACCGCGCGATCGGCCAGACCAACGGCAGCGGCCACCTGCTGGTCACCGGGCTCAATTCCTATCAGGACAACAAGGTGGCGATCGATCCCAGCCAGTTGCCCGCTTCGCTGACCGTGCGCGCGCTGGACCAGAACGCCGTGCCTTCGTTGCGGTCGGGCGTAACGGTGGCCTTTGCCATCGCGCCCACATCTTCGGTCCTTGTCTCGCTGGTCGATGCGCAGGGTGCGGAAATTGCCATGGGCGCCAAAGCCATCATGGCGGGGGATGAGCGCCAGTCGCTGATGGTCGGCTTTGGTGGCCAGCTGTATATCGACCAGGCCATTGCCGGGGCCACAGTGCAGGTGTTCGGCGCGGCAGGCGGATGCGTGATCCGCCTGCCTGATACGCTGCCCAGCGAGGCCGCCGGCATGCTGGGACGGATGACGTGCGAGGGGATGCAGTGATCAAAGGCAAGACGGCCCTGCTGGCGCTGCTGCTGCGGCTGGCCTTGCTGCTGATCGCCGCGCCCGCCGCAACCGCGCTGGCGCCGCAGGATGCCAGGGCCAACATCGTTTGCGCGGTGGTCAACCAGGGGCTGGCCTTCGGAACCAGCGCCACGGGCACGGGCACGATCAATTACAGCTGCACCGGATATGAGAGCAGCTCCACCACGTTCAACCTGTGCATTGGCCTTGGCACGCCAAGCTGGCCGGGCACGGCATCGCAGCCGATCATGCTGAGGGGCACCAACCAGCTGAATTATCAGGTTTATCGCGATGCCGCATTGACCCAGGTGTGGACCGCCAGCCAGCCGCTGAGCAAGTCAGTTACCGTCGGCGCGGGTATCGGCACCACGATCACCGGCAGTTTCCAGTTCTACGGGCGCATCACCAGCGGGCAGACCGCTCCGGCCGGGGCCTACGTGGCGTTCTTCTACAATACCAAGATCGGCTCGCTGCCGGGCAATTCGTCCAACTGCAACACCAACCGCTCGAACATCTCGGGCCTCGATTTCACCTTGTCGATCACCGCCACGCTGTCGAACGCCTGCACGGTGGACGCGCTGGCCAATGCCGACCTGGGCAATGTGGTGGCGGGAGCCACCGCTCCGGCCGGATCAAGCACGATCAGGGTGCGCTGCCCTTCCGGCACGGCCTACAACATCGGCGTGCTGCCATCGAACAACAACACCGCTGGCGCCGGGGTGATGAGCGGATCAGGCGGCAACCCGGATACAATTGCCTACCAGCTGCGGCGGACCAGCAG
>JAZKFK010000230.1:0-2764 GCA_040386475.1 Pseudomonadota bacterium
TGATCGTGCACAAGAGCAACCCGCGCGTGCAGGAAGACCTGGCGCTGGTGGTGAAACACAAGGTGCCGCTGGTGATCACCTCGCTGGGCGCTGTGCCCGATGTGGTGGAGGCGGTGCACAGTTATGGCGGCATGGTGCTGCACGATGTGATCTCGATCCGCCACGCGAAGAAGGCACTGGGCGCAGGCACCGATGGGCTGATTGCGGTGGCAGCGGGCGCAGGCGGCCATGCCGGAACGCTCAGCCCGTTTGCGCTGGTGTCCGAAATCCGCGCGATCCACCAGGGGCCGCTGGCCCTGTCCGGCGCTATGACCGAGGGGCGCCACGTGCTCGCCGCCGAGGTCATGGGGGCGGATTTCGCCTATATCGGCAGCCACTTCATTCCCGCCGCCGAGAGCTTGGCGGGCGAGGCGCAGAAGCAGATGATGGTGGACGCGAGCGCCGCCGATATCGTCTATACCGACAAGGTCACCGGGGTTGGCGCCAACTTCATGCGCCAGAGCCTGGAGGCCGCCACGCTGCCGGATGGCCACGGCGAATTGACCCTGTCTGACGAGGCCAAGGCCTGGAAAAATATCTGGTCGGCCGGGCATGGCGTTGGCGCAACCCATGCGCTACGGCCCGCCGCTGACATCGCGGGCGACCTGATCGCCCAGTACAACCACGCTCTGGAAGGTCTTGTCCGATGAAGATCCTGGTGCCCGTGAAGCGGGTCATCGATTACAACCTGAAACCGCGCGTCAAGGCGGATGGCACGGGTGTTGACCTGGCCAACGTGAAGATGAGCATGAACCCGTTTGACGAGATCGCGGTGGAAGAAGCCCTGCGGTTGCGCGAAAAGGGCCACGCCACCGAGGTGGTCGCCGTTTCCATCGGCCCGGCCAAGGCGGCCGAAACGCTGCGCACCGCGCTGGCGATGGGCGCTGATCGCGCGATCCTGATCGAAACCGATGTGGCGGTGGAACCGCTGGCCGTGGCCAAGCTGCTGAAAGCGGTGGTGGCCGAGGAAGCCCCCGGCATGGTGGTGATGGGCAAGCAGGCGATTGACGACGACAGCAACCAGACCGGCCAGATGCTGGCCGCGCTGCTGGGCTGGGGCCAAGGCACTTTCGCCAGCAAGGTTGAGGTTGATGGCGACCACGTGGCAGTAACGCGCGAAGTGGATGCCGGGCTGGAAACGCTACGGCTGAAGCTGCCCGCGATCGTTACCACCGATCTGCGGCTGAACGAGCCGCGCTATGCATCGCTGCCCAACATCATGAAGGCCAAGTCCAAGCCGCTGGCGGTGAAGAAGCCCGAGGATCTGGGCGTGGACGTAACCCCGCGCATTACCGTGCTCAAGGTCGCTGAACCGCCAGTGCGCAAGGCGGGCGAAATGGTCGGCTCGGTTGACGAGCTGGTGGCTAAACTCAAGGCAATGGGAGCCGTGGCATGACCGCGCTGGTTCTGGCTGAACACGATGGCGCCACACTTGGCGCTGCGACCCTCGCAACAGTAACTGCCGCCGCCAAGCTGGGCGCGCCGGTGCATGTGCTGGTCTGCGGACCTGCCGCCGTGGCCGATCAGGCGGCCAAGATTGCTGGCGTGGAAAAGGTCTTGCTGGCCAGCGATGCTGCCGTTGCCGACCAGCTGGCCGAGAATGTCGCGCCGCTGGTGGCCGGACTGATGGCTGGCTACGATGCCTTCCTTGCCTCTGCGACAACCACCGGCAAGAACGTGGCCCCGCGCGTGGCCGCACTGCTGGATGTGATGCAGGTGTCCGAGGTGATCGGTGTGGAAGGCCCCAAAACCTTCACCCGCCCGATCTATGCCGGCAACGCTATCGCCACGGTGGAATCGGGCGATGCCAAGCTGGTCCTCACCGTGCGCGCCACGGCGTTCGACAAGGCAGCGGGCGAGGGCGGTTCTGCCCCGGTGGAAGCCGTCGGCGGCGCGGCTGATGCGGGCCTGTCCGCCTTCGTCGGCCTTGAAGCCAGCAAGAGCGAGCGGCCCGAACTGACCAGTGCGGGTATCGTCGTATCCGGCGGCCGTGCGTTGAAGGATGCCGACACCTTTGCCGCTGTCATCACCCCACTAGCCGACAAGCTGGGTGCCGCCATCGGCGCGTCACGCGCGGCGGTGGATGCAGGCTATATCAGCAATGACCACCAGGTCGGCCAGACCGGCAAGATCGTGGCCCCTTCGCTGTATGTCGCGGTGGGCATTTCCGGTGCGATCCAGCACCTGGCTGGCATGAAGGATTCCAAGGTGATCGTGGCGATCAACAAGGATCCCGATGCGCCGATCTTCCAGGTGGCGGACCTTGGCCTGGTGGGTGACCTGTTCACGCTGGTGCCGGAGCTGGTCGCCAAGCTGTGACCAAGCCCAGGACTGGCGCAGAACTGCTGCGCGCGCGGATGGTCGATGTGCCTTCGCAAGGCATGGCGCAGATGTTGGGTATGAAGGTAACGCACGTAGGCGAGGGTGAGATAACCCTCACCGCCGAACCTACCCGCGCGTTCTACAACCTGATGGGCGTGGTCCACGGCGGGTTCGCCGCCACCTTGCTGGATAGCGCCTGCGGGCTGGCGGCAGTGGCGGCAACGCGTGAGCCATCGCGCTGCCTGACGCTGGAGATCAAGGTGGCCTATCACGCCGCGCTGACCGAGGCGACCGGCACGGTGACGGTGACCGGCAAGGTGCTGAAGATCGGCCGCCGCACCGCTTTTACCGAAGCGCGGCTGGAGGATGCGGCGGGCAAGCTTTACGCCACCGCCACCAGCAC
>JAZKFK010000231.1:0-9880 GCA_040386475.1 Pseudomonadota bacterium
TGGGGGTGCGCCCGGCCAGGTAATCGTCGGCAAAGCGGTCGACCACCTCTTCGCGAAAGGCGGTCTCGTGATCGAATACATAATGGGCAATGCCCAGCCGGTCGGCCACGGCGCGGGCATCGCGGATGTCGTCACCCGCGCAGCAAGCGCCCTTGCGGCCCGTCGCCGCGCCATAATCGTATAGCTGGAGCGTAATGCCGACCACTTCGGCGCCAGTGGCAGCAGCCAGCGCGGCGACCACCGAACTGTCGACCCCGCCCGACATCGCCACCACGATACGGCAGTCGGATGCGGCACGCGGCAGGTCGAACAACGCGGCGGCGTTAACATTATCGGTAAGGGACAGGGCGGTAGTCATCGCCCGCGTCCATACACTCCTCGGGCGCACAGGCCAAATCCGCAAGCACAAGGTAACGCGCGGTTAAGACCAGCTTTACCGCTTTTTGACGGTTACCGGTTTATGACGGCGGCATGTTTGAAGGAAAAGTTCCTGCAACCCTGGGTTTAACCGGCGTGGAGGCCACCCTGGCCGACAGCGATTCGCTGCGCGAATTGAGCTGGAGCGACCTGCGCACCCGGCTGGAAGCAGCACGTGACCTGCGCTTGTCGCTGGCCAACGGGTCGTCGCAGGACCTGGCCAGCTTTGATGCTCCGGCGGCGCGTCACGTGGCGGCGCTCGCCAATGTAAAAGATGCCGTTAACCCTGCTGATTTAGCCAATGGCAAAGGGACTGGTCCCATTACGCTTGCATCGCACGATGCCAGTGATGGCCGGCCTTTGAGGATTTAGATGATCGAGAACCAGAACATTCGCCCCGCGCAAGTCATCGGTCCGCTTGGCGAGCCGCTGACTATCGCCGACCTGCCTCCTCCGTCCACGCGGCGCTGGGTGGTGCGGCGCAAGGCCGAAGTGGTGGCGGCGGTTAACGGCGGCCTGCTGACGATTGACGAAGTGCTCGAGCGCTATGACCTGACGCTGGAGGAATTCGCCGGCTGGCAGCGCGCGGTCGATCGGTCGGGCATGCAGGGCCTGCGGGTCACCCGCATCCAGCACTATCGTGACTTGTACGAGCGCCAGCTGAAGTACTGACCCCAGTAGTGAATCCAGTACTGGCGGCGGTCTGCCTTCCGCTCCCCTGCGGCAATACTTTTCGACTCCACTCCTGAATCGGGGCATCCTTTGTCTCGCCCGGGCTTGACGTCCTGCCGGAACGCCTTGGCGCAAGCTGCGTTCAGGTCTCCACAGGCAAAGTCGCCGGGGCTAACAAGGAGAAGTAACATGGGGTGGATTATTGCGATTATCGTTGGCGGTATTGCCGGATGGCTGGCCAGCAAGTTGATGAACCGCGATGCATCGATGGGCATCCTGCTCAACGTCATCGTCGGCTGTATCGGTTCGGTGCTGGGTAACCTGCTGGCCGGCCCGCTGCTGGGTGTGCGCGGTTCTGTGCAGGAATTCTCGCTGACCGGCCTGCTGATCGCCATTGTCGGCGCGGTGGTCCTGCTGGCTATCGTCAACCTGGTGCAGCGCGGCCGCGTTCGCTAATCTGCACGTCGGCAGGGCCCAAAGCGCCCTGCCTGACAAAATGTTACATTTGCATCGAAAAGGCCGGAAACCCGCGGGTTTCCGGCCTTTTTCGCATTTGCAATGCAAACGCCGGTCGCAGCGGGTCATGACTTCGCCGATGGTCCGATTGCGGGGCGGGCGACAAGCGTATATGGGCGGGCACTACGGCAGAAAAGCCCCGTCGCCAGCGTTCGCAACCTGTGCAAGGGCCGGACACAAGTCTGGCAACAGGCGCGGATCAGGCATGAATCTAGGCAGACTCGGCGCATGAACTACGAAACCAGACTGGATGTCACTCACGGATCGCTGGCCAGCGACGGCTCGCTCATGGGTGAGGACGGGGACGGGGCGCAGCGCGCCCGCCGCAAGAACCGTATCCTGATCGCCATTGGCGCAGTGGTGGCGGCTGCCATCGTCGCGGCCTGGTTGCTGAGCGGGAGCGGTGAAGAACAGCCGTTTACCGGCCAGGACACCGCCAATATCCCGGCGGTGACGGTTATCGTCCCTGGTCAGGGCACTTATGCCGGCATCATCAATGCCACCGGCACGCTGGCCGCGCGCCGCGAAATGCCTGTTGGCGTGGTTGGCGAAGGCGGCCGCGTGGTCTCGGTACCGGCCGAGCCGGGCCAGTGGGTCCGTGCCGGACAAGTGCTGGCCGTGATCGACCGCTCGGTACAAACCCAGCAGACCGCCAGCGCCGCAGCGAACATCCAGGTCGCCCGCGCCGATGCGCAACTGGCCGAAGCCAACCTGCAGCGTGCCCTGCAACTGGTCGATCGCGGTTTCATCAGCCGCGCCGACGTGGACCGGCTGACCGCCACCCGCGATGCCGCCAATGCCCGCGTGAACGTGGCCCAGGCGCAACTGGGTGAGCGGCAGGCACGCAATGCCCAGCTCAATCTGGTCGCTCCGGCGGCCGGCCTGCTGCTGACCCGCAATGTGGAGCCCGGCCAGGTGGTCAGCTCCGGTTCGGGCGTGCTGTTTGCCATTGCCCGCGGCGGCGAGATGGAAGTGCTCACCAACGTGGGCGAGGCCGAACTCAGCCAGATCCCGCTGGGTGCCACCGGCACGGTCACCCCGGTGGGGACCGAACAGCAGCTGACCTGCCAGGTGTGGCAGAAGAGCCCGGTCATCAACGAACAGACCCGCCAGGGCACCGCGCGCTGCGCCATGCCCTATAACGCCGCGCTGCGGCCAGGCGGCTTCGCTTCGGTGGAATTGAACAGCGGGGCGGTGGTCGCCGCGCGCCTGCCCGAAAGTGCCGTGCTGTCGGATGATCAGGGCAGCTATGTCTTCGTGGTCGATGGCCAGAACAAGGTCGTGCGTCGCAATGTCGTGCTGGGCGCGATTACCGACGAGGGCATCACCATCTCTTCCGGTTTGCAAGGCAACGAACGCGTGGTGTCACGCGCTGGCGGCTTCCTGACCGAGGGCGAGACGATCCGCCCGGTTATCGACAACGATGCAAATAACGCGGCCGCCCGGTGAGGCGGCGGGCATGAACTTCCGTAATATCTCCGCCTGGTCGATCCGCAACCCGATCGTCCCGCTGCTGGCCTTCCTGGGCCTGATGCTGGCGGGCATCATGTCGTTCCAGAACATGAAGATCCAGGACCGGCCGGATATCGAATTCCCGCAGGTCAACGTGCAGATCTCGCAGCCCGGCGCCGCGCCCAGCGAGATCGAGAACCAGATCACCCAGCGGGTGGAAGCTGCAGTCCAGACGCTCGACGGGATCGAGAACATCCGCTCGACCGCGTCCGAAGGCAGTTCCAGCACTTCGATCGAATTCGCGCTGGGTACCGACATTGCCGAAGCGGTCAACGAGGTCAAAAGCGCGGTCGACCAGATCCGCGGCGAACTGCCAGACGGCATCCTTGAGCCGCGCGTGTTCAAGAACCAGACCAGCACCCAACCGATCGTCTATTTCGGTGTCACTGCCGACGATATGACGCTGGAGGAGCTCAGCTGGTTCATCGACGATACGATTACCAAGGCGCTGCTGACCGTGCCCGGCCTGGCCGAAGTGAACCGCAACGGCGGGGTCGATCGCGAGATCCTGGTGATCCTCGATCCGGGTAAAATGCAATCGCTGGGCGTCACCGCCGCAGCGGTCAACTCCACCTTGCGCCAGACCAACGTCAACGCCGCCGGCGGCCAGTCCGAAATCGCCGGCTCGCGCCAGTCGGTGCGTGTGCTGGGCAATGCCGAAACGGCGTTCGAGCTGTCGCAGACGCAGATCTCGCTGGGTGGCGGGCGGACCGTGAAGCTGGCCGATATTGCCGAAGTGCGCGATTCGTTTGGCGAAATCACCAGCCTGGCCAAGATCGACGGCCGCCAGGTGGTCACCTTCTCGATCACCCGCGCCCGCGGCGAATCCGATGTCTCGGTATATGACGCCTCGATCGAGGTGCTTGAGGAGCTTGAGGCCGAGAACCCGGGCATTCACTTCACCCGCCTGTTCACCGAAGTGGACTATACCAAGCAGCAGTACGAAAGCAGCATGGCGGCCATGGTCGAAGGCGCCATCCTGGCGGTGATCGTGGTGTTCCTGTTCCTGCGCGACTGGCGCGCGACGATCATTGCCGCGCTGGCCATTCCGCTGTCAGCCATTCCCACGTTCTATTTCATGGACTGGCTGGGCTTCTCGCTCAACACGCTGTCGCTGCTGGCGCTGGGGCTGGTGGCCGGCGTGCTGGTGGACGATGCGATCGTGGAGATCGAGAACATCGTCAGACACATGCGCATGGGCAAAAGCGCTTACCAGGCTTCCATCGACGCCGCTGACGAAATTGGCCTGGCGGTGGTGGCGACCACGTTCTCGATTGTCGCGGTGTTCCTGCCGGTGGGCCTGATGCCGGGTGTTTCGGGCCAGTTCTTCAAGAACTTCGGCTTCACCGTGGTGGTTTCCGTCCTGATGAGCCTGGCCGTGGCGCGTATGATCACGCCGATGGTCGCGGCCTATTTCCTGAAAGCCCACGGCGAGGAATCGCACGGCGAGGGCCGGATGATGGAACGCTATATCCGCGTCCTGCGCTGGTCGCTGGATGATACCGCGTTCCGCGCGATGCGCGCCCGCAACGGCAAGGTGGGCTCGCGCTGGTACTTCCACGTGCTGGCCCTGCTGACCGGCGGCCTGGTGCTGTTTGGCATCTCGCGCCTGATGGCCGGGGACGGCGCAGGCGGCGGCGGTGGCGAAGCGGGCGGCCCCTCGTTCTGGCTGGTAATCGGTGGCCTGCTGGCCGCTTACCTGATCGGCGGTCTGATCAATTTCCTGATCGGCCTGCTGGTGGGCATGGTCCGGGGATATGACAGCTCGGCCTTTACTGCCCGGGCCCGTTACCTGGGCGCGCGGTTCCTCGATCACCGGGTGTGGATGATGCTGGTGGGCGTGTTCGCGCTGGGCATGACCGGGTTCATCGGCAGCAAGGTGCCGATGCAGTTCTTCCCCAATTCCGACAGCGACTTTGCCATGATTCGCGTGGCCATGGTGCCGGGCACGACACTGGAACAGACCGATGACGTGATCCAGCGCGTGGCTGCCCGCATGTCGCAGGAGCAGGAAGTCGAGCTGGCACTGGGCATTGCCAACCAGGGCAGCGGCATGGTGCGGCTGGTGTTCAAGCCGGATCGCGAACGGACCAGCCTTGAATTTACGCGCGAGCTGGGGCCGGTGCTGCAGGCAATCCCCGATGCGCGGGTCAACTTCCAGGACCAGGATGGCGGCGGCGGCGGTGGTTCGGGCCGCGCCATTACCGTGATGCTGTCCGGCTCCAATCCCGAAGCGCTGTCTGGCGCGGCGGAATCGCTGGTCGACCAGATGCAGGGCGTGCCCGGCGCGGTCGGTCCGCGGATCGAGCTGGACCTGCAGCGTCCTGAATTGCTGATTACCCCGCGTGAGGACCTCGCCGCCAGCCTGGGCGTGACCACGCAGGCCTTGAGCCAGGCGATCCGCATCGCGACGCTGGGCGACATCGATCAGAACGCGGCCAAGTTCTCCTTGTCCGACCGGCAGATCCCTATCCGGGTGCGGCTGGCCGAGGGTGACCGGCGCAACCTGTCTGTGATCCGCAACCTCCCGGTGCCCAGTTCCACCGGCGGCTCGGTGCCGCTGGAACGGGTGGCCGAGATTGGCCTTGGCATGGGTCCGACCAGCATCGAACGCTATAACCAGAACCGCCGCGTGTTCGTCAGTGCCGACCTGGCGCCAAATGCGGCGCGCGGCGACGTGATGAGTGCGATCAACAGGTTGCCGATCATGCGGGACCTGCCCACCGGCGTGGCCAACACCCCCGTTGGACAGGACGAATGGCAAAGCCAGCTGGTCGACAGTTTCGGCGTGGCGCTGCTGACCGGCATCCTGCTGGTGTTCTCGGTGCTGGTGCTGCTTTATCGCCGCCTGGTTTCGCCGCTGGTCAACATGGGCTCGCTGTTCCTGGCGCCGCTGGGCGGGCTGTTGCTGCTGCTGGTGATGGGCCAGCCGCTGTCGCTGCCGGTGGTTATCGGCATCCTGATGCTGTTCGGCATCGTGGCCAAGAACTCGATCCTGCTGATCGACTTCGCGCTGGAGGAAATGGCATCCGGTAGCGACAAGCACGCAGCCATCATGGAAGCCGGGCATAAGCGCGCGCAACCGATCGTGATGACCACAGTGGCGATGGTCGCCGGCATGATCCCCACCGCGCTGGCGCTCACGGGCGATTCGGCCTGGCGCCAGCCGATGGGTACCGTGGTGATCGGCGGCCTGGCGCTGTCGACGCTGCTGACCCTGCTGATCGTGCCCGCAGGCTTCAGCCTGGCCGACGGGCTGGAGAAGCGGCTGGGACCGTGGCTGCGCGACAACCTTTTGTCCTACAAGCCCGGTGATGATCACGCCGACAAGCTGGAACCCGCTCCGGCCGAGTGACGGAGCAGGAGGACGTGACCACGGGTACAGGCCTGCCTCCAGCTCTCGCCAATGACGGCCTGCCGCCCGACAGGGCGCGGCGGATGCGGCTGACTGCCACCCTGCTGCTGGTGGTCATGGCCGGCCTGTTCGTGCTGGCGCTGCGGCTGGAACACAGCCATCCCGCCTGGCCGTGGGTGCTGGCTTTTGCCGAAGCGGCGATGGTGGGTGGCCTGGCTGACTGGTTTGCGGTGACCGCGCTGTTTCGCCACCCGCTGGGCATTCCCATCCCGCACACGGCGATCATCCCCAATAACAAGGACCGCATCGCCGATACGATGGCGGGTTTCCTGAAGCGCAATTTCCTTACCCCGCTGGTGGTGGCGCGGCGCATGCGCGAGGTGAATGTGGCCTATGCTGCAGGCGAGTTCCTGGTGCAGCGGCGCGAAGGCGAGATCGGCCGCATCCGCGCCGGTGTGATCCAGCTGGCGGTGGACTTGCTGCAATCGCTCGATCCTGACCGGCTGGGCACGCAGGTGAAAGCCGGGCTGGCGCGGCAGATCGACAAGATCGAGGTCTCGCCGCTGCTGGGCACGATGCTGGGCGCGGCGATTGCCGACAACCGTCACCGCCCGCTGGTGGATGGCATGATCCGCTGGACCGGGCAGACACTGGAAGCGAACGAAGAGACGGTTCGCCAGATGATCCACGCCCGCGCCAACGCCGTGCTGCGCTGGACAGGTCTGGACGAACGACTGGCCAATTCGGTGCTCGACGGGCTGTACCGCCTGTTGGCCGAAGTGCTGGTGAACCCGGATCACCCCTTGCGCAGCAAGCTGGAGGAAGGGTTGGCCGGACTTGCCACCGATCTGCAAAACGATCCGGCAATGCGCGCCAGGGTGGAGCAACTGAAGTCCGAGCTACTCGCCAATCCCGCGCTGGGCGACTGGTGGATGGGCTTGTGGGAGCGGCTGCGGCTGGGCCTGATCGCCATGGCGCACAATCCGGATAAGGCGCTGGACGGCCAGTTCGGTGCCGCCTTGCGCGAACTGGGCGAGACGCTGAAGGCCGATCCGGCCCTGCAACTGCAAGTCAACCGGCTGGTGCGGCGCACCGTGGTGGGCGTGGCCAGCCGCCACGGCGAGCAGATCGTGCGGCTGGTATCGGAAACGGTCAAGCGGTGGGACGGGCGGACCATCACCACCCGCATCGAGCGCGCGGTGGGCCGCGACCTGCAGTTCATCCGCATCAACGGCACGCTGGTGGGCGGGCTGGTAGGCGTGACGATCCACGGATTGTCGCAGCTGGTCTAAGGCCCACTCAGCGTCCCGGTGGCGGGGGCGCAAGACCGAACAGGTAATCGACCATCCAGTAACTTGCGATCGGCTGCCCCGCTGCATCCAGCGCGGGCAGGAACCGGCCGCGCTCCATGATGGCGCTGCAAATCCGCTCGTTCTTGCTCGCATCCAGCGAGACCCACTGCGCGGTGCAGGCGGTCGGTCGCCCCTCGGCGCTGACCATCACGCGGAACGGATTGCGCCCGGCCACGAAGCTGGTGAAATCGCCAAACCCCACAATGCCTTCGGGAAGCCAGTCAGACGCGCGGCCATCGGGCGTGGCTCGCCGGGTCAGGCTCTGGTGCTTCTCCCAGTCGAGGCCCCAGGTGCGCAGCAGGTCATCGGTGCAGGCCTCCAGGGCGGTGATCGCCGCCCGCAGCGAGCCTGTTTCCAGCCGCACCGGAGCAGTCAGGCCCGCGTTGATTTCAATCCCGGTGATCGCGGCGGCATAGGCCTGCTCGGCCGCCCGGTCGTACAGCGGGATGCCGCCGTCCGGCGCGGGCGGCGTGGGCGTGCCCAGCATCACATTGCCGAGGTTGAAGTAGTGCTGCCCGCCGTCCATTTCGGCGTGGATGTAACGCGCTGACCGCTGCTCGCCATCGGGCAGGAAGCGGAAACCCATTTCCTCGGCCGTGCGGAAAGTGGCCAGGGCATTGCTGACCAGCACCAGCCGCACCAGGTTGTCTGCCCGGTTGCGTTCCAGCGCCAGCGCGATCTGCTCGTCACCATTGGTATAGGCGCGCGCGATGCGGCATTCCTCGTCCGCTGCCTCCAACTGCCATTGGCCGGTGCGGGTGAACACCTTCGGCCCAGCCTCGGCAATTGCGGCCTGCGCGGCGGCGGCGACAGGTGCCAGCGTGGTGCCCAGCACGGCGGCAACGGCCGCCACGGCGGTTAGCGATTTCCTCATGAACCCTCTCCCTCGGACGCAAACCTATCGCGCCCGCGTGGCCGGTCAAGCCCGAGGAAGGTGGCAAATTGTAACGATTCGCCAGCGACACGCTGGCGAAGGAGGGTCGCGCGTGGAGTGGATCACTTTCCGCCGCGCGCAGTGACCGATCGCCCAAAAGCCAAGGGGCCGCGCCGGGTTACCCCCGCGCGGCCCCTTGGCTAACGTCGCAGAAGGCTCAGGCCGCCTGCTTCACCTCGGCCACGATCTTGCGTGCGGCATCGCCCAGGTCGTCCGCCGGGACGATGGCGAGGCCGGAGTTGGCGAGTATCGCCTTGCCGGCATCCACGTTGGTGCCTTCCAGGCGCACAACCAGCGGCACGGACAGGTTCACTTCCTTGGCCGCCGCCACAATGCCTTCCGCGATGGTATCGCAGCGCATGATGCCGCCGAAGATGTTGACCAGGATCCCCTTCACCGCCGGATCGGACAGGATGATCTTGAACGCCGCGGTCACCTTCTCCTTGTTGGCGCCGCCGCCCACATCGAGGAAGTTGGCCGGGAACATGCCGTTCAGCTTGATGATGTCCATCGTCGCCATGGCCAGGCCCGCGCCGTTGACCATGCAGCCGATATCGCCATCCAGCTTGATATACGCGAGATCGTACTTGGAGGCTTCGACCTCCATCGGGTCTTCCTCGGTCTCGTCGCGCAGCGCTTCCACGTCCTTGTGGCGGAACATGGCATTGGAATCGAAGCTCATCTTAGTGTCGAGCACCAGCAGATTACCGCCTTTGGTTTCCACCAGCGGGTTGATCTCCAGCATGGCGCAATCCAGCGTGGTGAATGCGGTGTACAGCTGGCCCGCCAGCTTGGCCGCCTGCTTGTTGAGATCGCCGGTCAGCTTCAGCGCGAAGGCCACGGCGCGGCCGTGGTGCGGCATGAAGCCGGTGGCGGGATCGATAGTGATCGTGGTGATCTTCTCGGGCGTGTCGTGCGCCACGGTCTCGATATCCATGCCGCCTTCGGTGGACACGATCATGGCCACGCGGCCCGATGCGCGATCGACCACCATCGACAGGTAGTATTCCTTCGCGATGTCCACGCCATCGGTGATGTACAGGCGGTTGACCTGCTTGCCGGCATCTCCGGTCTGGATCGTCACCAGGGTGTTGCCCAGCATTTCGCGGGCATGGGCTTCAA
>JAZKFK010000232.1:0-4731 GCA_040386475.1 Pseudomonadota bacterium
CCAGTGCGGCTTGCGCTTCCAGTGAGGCATCGTCCTCCTGCTGCACCGCGCGTTCTCCCGAATCGGGGTCGGCGGGTTCGGCAAGGTCAAGTTCGAGGTGCGCGAGGCGCTGTTGCAGTTCGGCCAGCTGGTTTTCCAGTGCGGTTTTGGCGGCAGCAGTATTGGTCATTCGGTTTCTCCTGGTACCCAGCAGCCGTGGAACGCCATCGGCTGGCCGAACGGTAGCTTGATTGTGGCGATCGGCGGCCTGGACACATCGTTGCCGTCAAGGATCAGCAGGTCCATGCGCTTTTCTGCAAAGCGATCGACCGCTACCAGCAGGTAGCCGTCACCCTCCGCTGCATCGGGCGTGCGGGGCACGAACAGCGGCTCCTGGCTGGCCGCGCCAGCGAGGTCATGGAACCTGATCTCGCCCGTCTCCCAGTCGATCTGGCCGATGCCCATTTGCGGAAAGTCGCGGTGGCAGAAATAGCCGGTGCGGTATTTCTGCATGGCGAACCGGTCGTCGATCTTGGGCATGTCGCCCAGCGCGCCATTGAGTGGTTCCAGCGTCACGGCTTCGGCATCGGGCTTGCTGAGGTCGAAGGTGATGCGGGTGATCTGGGTGATTGTTTCGGGCGGGGCGGGCAGGTTGCCGTGCTTGTCCCGGAAGAAGCTGAAGCAGTTGCCGGGGCTGCACGGCGTGTCGATGATCACCTTGGTGCCTTCGGTATAGGCATTCATCACGTGGCCCATCACGATGCCAGGGATGTCGAACCAGCGCATGTCCCTGGCCGGATCGCCATTGCGCGGCATCACGCCCCACTTGCTCGGCAGGTCCGGGTCGTACTGATAATAGTCGCCGCCAGCGCGCAGCCGCCCTTCCTCCGCCGTCAGCGGCATGACCGGCAGGACGATATGTTCGCGCGTGATGCCCCAATCGTGGCTGAGGCCGGGATACGGGGTGTGGAACCATTGTTCGCGCACCAGCGTCCCGTCCTTGTCGAACACGTGCAAGGACGCATCGGTGGTCGGCTCACCGCCCGCAAACACGCCATAGGACCACCACTCGCCAGTGACCGGGTCGATCTTGGGGTGCGCGGTGAGGGCAGTGCTTTTCAGCGCGCCGAACTCGCCCACTTCCAGCGTTTCCAATGTCTCGGGATCCAGCCGGTATGGGCGGCTGTCTTCCCGCAAGGCGTACAGGTCGCCGTGGTGCGCAAAGGCATAGGTGTTGCCGGTATTGTCGCGCTGGGGGAGGTTGGAGACGCTGTCGTCGTCGGTATATTTGTTGCGGTACTTGCCATAGAGGCGGCGGCGCGCGGCCATCTCGTTCTTCAGCCGCTCGCTCTTCACATAGCGGCTGCGGTAGGACACGTGCCCGTCCTCGAACTTGAACATGGAAAACATGCCATCGCCGTTGAGGATGATGTCATCCTCCAGCGTGGGGTACAGCCGGTCACCCCCCGTGCGATAGTAGGCGCCGTTACGCAGCGCTTCGGGAATTTCGCCTTCCACCTCACACTCGAACACGTCCGCCTCGAAGCGCATGGTCGTGCGCTTCTGCAGCCCGAAGCTGTGATAGGCGTGGAACAGTTCCGGCATGTCTCTCTCCCTTTTGACACCGGCAATTAAGCGTCCATTATGCCATTAGATCAAGCGGGCATTTGGCAGGCATTGACGGGAGACAATTCGCGATGGGTGGCATTGGGGGCGACTTTGGGAGTGAACAGTGCTGGCCGGATGGCGTGCCGCAGGTAATGCCGGCGCAGGACCGCGGCGAGATCGAGGAGCTGTACGCCCGCTATGCCTGGGGCATCGACCTGGCCGACGAGGAGCTGGCCATCGGCACCTTTGTGCGGGAGGCGGAATTCGACCACTTGTGGCAGGGCAAGGTCCACGGCCACGAGGCGATCCGCGAGAACCTGCGCAAGCTGTGGTACGATCGCCAGCACTGGTGGTACGGGCGGCATCACCTGATGAACCACTTCATCATGGACCCGCACCCGGAAGGCGCGCGGGTGCGCTGCTTTTTCCAGATCATCCAGTGGAATGCCGATTACCGCACCAACTTCGTGTTCGGTATCGGCACGCGTGATGACCGGCTGATCAAGGAGGATGGCCGGTGGAAGTTCTGGCGGCTGACGGTCAACGCCTGGACCGATGTGGACCAGGTGCCGTGGAAGGGCGAACGGACCCTGCCGCAGCGCCCGCCCTATACCATGCCGCCAGCCGATACGCGCCCGTTTGACGAACAGGGCCGCGATCCGTTCTGAACTTGAGGGGCCTGTGGCTAACCGCTTGTAAGCTGCCGATCCCTCGCTAGTCTGCCAACCAACGCCGGGCATCAGATCACGGCGAGGGAGAGGGAAACGACATGAAAACAGCGACAGGCCTGTGCTGCCTTGCGCTTCTGGCGGGGGCCGCATTGGCTCCTCCGGCCACCGCCCATCATTCGTTCGCCATGTTCGACAACACCCGGTCGATCACCATCCATGGCCCGGTGACCGAATTCCAGTGGACCAATCCGCATGCCTATCTGGATATCGATGCGGACAACGGCACCCATTACACGCTGGAAATGACCAGCCCCAACATGATGTCGCGCGGCGGCTGGACCTCGCGCACGATCCGGCAGGGCGATGTTGTGACGGCGGTGGTGGCGCCCTTGCGCGATGGCCGCGCGGGCGGCCTGCTGCTGGAAGTTACCCTGCCCAATGGCCGCACCATGCTGCCAGGCGTGCCCAATCCCAGCCGCTATCGGCGTACGCCGTGAGGCGGCAGGGGGGAGAGATGACCATGCGCAAGACCGTGCCAGCACAGACATTGTTCATCGGCCTTCTGCTGGCGCTGTTGCCCGTCCCGGCTTTGGCGGAACCTGATCTGACCGGCACGTGGGAACGCTATCCGCTGCCGGATGAGACTCCCGATCCGCGCTATGCTCCGCAGCGCCCCGGCGAGCCGCCGCTGAAGCCGGAATACATGGGCGAGTGGCGCGAGTTCCAGGCACTGCTGGCTTCGCGGGCCGAGGAATCGCAGCCGGCGGGTGACAACTATATCCGCTGCATCCCCGATGGCATGCCGGCCATGATGATGGGTATGTTCCCGATGGAGGTGTTCCAGCGGGATGACCAGATCAACATCACGCAGGAAGCCTTCAACCAGACCCGCCGCATCTATATGAACGAGGAGCTGCCCGCCTGGGACGAGGTCAACCCCGGGTTCTACGGCCGGTCGGTGGGCCATTGGGAAGGCGATGTGCTGGTGGTGCGGACCACGGGGATCAAGGACAGCGTGCGCTTCCAGTGGACGCCGCATTCCGAAGCGATGGTCATTACCGAGCGGATCAGCCTGCAGGCGCCCGATATGCTGCACAACGAGATCAGCATCGAGGACGAGTTTTTCGAGCGGCCGTGGACCTATTCCTACAGCTATCGCCGGATGCCCGACTACAAGCTGCAGGAATATATCTGCGAGGATAACCGCGATTACGTCGATGCCGAGGGCAACGTCACCATGCGATTGCCCAGTGACCAGCAGACTGGCGAATAAGGCCCTGGCCAGTAACCTGCGGGCCTAGCGTCCGTTCTGCCCCGGGATCCGCGCCAGCTTGCGCGACTCCTTCGCGCCCTTCTTCTTCGCGCCCTTTTTCTTGCCGCCAGCTTTTTTGGTGCCCTTCTTCCCCTCGTCCAGAACGGCTTGCGCCAGACGGCGTACGCTGGCCACGCGCGGGCGAACTTTGCGGGCCAGGATGGCGCGGGCGAGGTCCTTCAAGGACAGGTCGGCCTGATCGACCGGAGCTGTTGGCGCTTCCGGTATCGGCGCCGCGGCGGCGGACTCGGCTGGCTTGGCTGTCATGGCTTGGTCACATCCCCCGTCTGACGCTCTAAGTGCCTTGCCATACCCGGACATTGCAAGGTTCAGCCTTGCGCTGTCACAAAAATGTCAGAACCTTTTGCGGACCGGATCAGGCGTCTGCGGGGATGGGATCGCCGATTACCAGCTGCGGCTCGCACCCCAGCCAGCGGGCCAGACCTGCCAGTTCGGCGGCGATGGCATCGGAGGCAAGCGGCGCGCGGCTGGGGTCCAGCCACAGGACCAGCTTATCGGTACCCGGCGCTCCGGCCGGTGACCGTTCGCGCGACAGGCGGCTGGTCAGCATCGAGGCGCGGCTGCCGGCACCGATCCGGCGGCACAAGCGCAAGGCCAGCCCCCAGCCGGCCGCCACGCGCAAGTCTGCCTCGCTGGCCAGTTGCAGCAGTTGCACGGTCGGCTCGGGCTTGCCCGCTGCGCCGCGTAAGGTGGCGGCAATCAGCGCGCGCCCGCGATGGTCGATGCCGATCCAGCGCTTGTCGAGCGCCCAGTCGCTGGAATGGCGCAGCCGCATGTTCGGTTCTAGGTGCACTTGCGCCTTGGCCAGCAGCGTGGCCGCCAGTCGCAAGGTTTCGCTGCTCGGCCCGCCGTTCTGCGCCACACCTTGCGCCACCCCGGCCGTCCACCCGGCCATCATGGTTGCCGCATTGAGGCTGGCGCCGCGCGGCGTGGTAAAGCGAGACACGGCGGCGATCAAAGGGTCCTGCGTCCGCTCAGCAGGATCGAGCCGATCGAACAGCAGCCCTTCGCGCAGGCCCCAGCTGGAAATCACCAGTTCGGACGGCTGCAGCTTCTGGATCACCACCCGCAGCATGGCAGCGGCGTCGGGCAGGCCATAAGCGCGGCTGGCGGGCACGCCGCTTACCGACACCAGGTCTT
>JAZKFK010000233.1:0-2849 GCA_040386475.1 Pseudomonadota bacterium
CTTTCGACGAAGAGGACAAGCCGCTGATCGAGGCGGCCTACGCCAACGTAAAGGGTCGGGATTTCTGGGGTGAGAAGCCGCTGTCTCTTGGCATCGACCAAGGTGGCACCCGGGCGCGACGCCTGCTTGAGAAACTGATTGCCGGGGAGGCACTGGCCGGTGGCTGACTTCACCTTCCATCATGGCGGCGTTTCGGTGCCTGATCTCGACGCGGCGATTGCGTGGTATGGCACTGTGCTGGGATTTGCCGAAGAGCGGCGCTTCGCCATTCCTCCGGCCAAAGCCAAGGTCGCCTTCATCCGCAAAGGTTCCTTACGCTTCGAACTGTTCGAGGTGGAGGATGCCGCTCCTCTGCCAGAAGACCGGCGCACTCCGGATCGCGACCTGAAGACACATGGCAACAAGCATGTCGCATTCCGGATCGACGATCTCGATGCTTTCCTCGAGGAAATGACCGACAAAGGAGCCGACATCGCCTTTGTCGTGCGCCAGGCCTTCGGCAAGGGCTGCTTTATCCGCGACTGTGCGGGCAACCTCATCGAATTCGTCGAAGAGCCGAATGACTGACCTGACGCTGTTCCACCTGCCCGGCGCCTGTTCGCGAGTGACGCTGACCGCGCTTGAGCATGTCGGCGTGGCTTATAAGGACCACGTGGTCAACCTGATGAAAGGCGAGCAGCACTCGCCCGGCTACCTTGCGGTCAATCCGCGCGGCAAGATCCCAGCGTTGCTGGTCGATGGGGAACTGCTGGCAGAAAATGCTGCAATCCTCAGCTATCTGCACAGGCGCTGGCCCGAAGCCGGAGTGCTGCCCCGGGCGACTGACCCGCTGGAGGAAGCACAAATACTGGCCGACCTGTTCTGGCTGGCGAGCTTCTGGCACCCCACGGTCAGGGCAATGCGGATGCCGGTACGCTGGACAACCGGCGATCCCGCCCCGATCAAGGAACGCGGCAGGCAGTTGCTGGCGGGGCCTATTGCCGCGATGGATCAACGGTTTGCCGGTCAGGAATGGTGGTTTGGCGACGACTGGTCGATTTGCGACACGTACTTCTACTGGGTCTGCACCGCCGCGCTTGAGGGTGGTTTCGACTTTGGCGAAATGCCGGGAATTCTCGCTCACCGCGCGCGGGTGGAAGCGCAACCGGCCTTCCGGCGGGCCATCGTACGCGAGCAGTCGGCGATGACCATGAGCACCGCCGATGGCGCATGATCTCAAGCTGTTTCATGCCTTTACCGCATGCACCCGGGTCACGCTAACCGCGCTCGAGCAAGCTGGCGTACCGTATGACGATCATTTGCTGGATATGGCCAGGGGCGAGCATCGCTGCGCCGAATACCTTGCGATTAATCCGCACGGCAAGGTTCCGGCATTGCTGGTCGACGGTCGCCTGCTGACCGAAAACGGTGCAATCCTGCGCTGGCTCAATGCCGAGTATCCATCCGCCGGCCTGTTTCCGGAACCCGGCAGCGAACTTGAAACCGCGCGGCAATTGTCCGACCTGCTGTGGGTTTCCTCAGGCTGGCATCCCTATGTCCGCGCGGTCAAAGTGCCGTTCATGTGGACCACGGGCGATCATGCGCCGGTGCGGGAACGGGGATCCGAACTGGTCGCGGGCGTGCTGCGCCAGCTGGAACAGCGGCTGGACGGGCAGGACTGGTGGTATGGCAGCCAGTGGTCGATTATTGACACATACCTGTGGTGGGCCTGCATCAACGCCGAAATCGGTGGTTTCGACCTGGCGGCGTTTGCTGGCATAACCGGCTGGCGCGCCCGCAACGAAGCGCATCCGGCGCTGGTCCGGGCCCTCCGGCGTGAAGCTGCGGCGCAGACCGCCTTGGAGCAAAAGCAGACATGATATTCCCCGATCCCCGCGTCCACGCCGTATTCGAACGCTTCGAGGAGCGGCTGGTGGCCGATGCAGAAACGATGCGCCAACTCGGCGCGGAAGGCTTTGCCCGGCGCGACGAATTCCTGCTGCCAGTTGGCGCTGATGCCGGCTGGTTTCTTCATGCATTGGTGGTGGCAAGGCGACCCGCGCGGATCCTCGAACTGGGGACCAGCTACGGCTATTCCACTCTGTTCCTGGCCCACGCCGCGCGCGAGGTTGGCGCCAAGGTGGTGTCGATGGAACTGGCCGACTATAAACAGGATCACGCCCGCGCGATGCTGGCCGAAGCGGGCCTTGCCGGTTGGGTCGACTTTCGCTGCGGCGATGCGCTGGCCCTGTTGGCGGCGGACCAAGGCCAGTGGGATTTCGTGCTGCTCGACATCTGGAAAGAGCTCTACCTGCCGTGTTTCGAGGCGTTGTATCCGCAGCTCGCCGAAGAAGCGGTGATCTGTTCTGACAACATGATCGAGCCTGCCAGTGCCCGTCCCAGCGTGCGCGCCTATCGCGCTGCGGTGCAGGCCAAGCCGGACTTGCAGACTGCGCTGCTGCCAGTGGGGCAGGGGATCGAGCTGACGGTGAAATGGAGCGCGGGGAACGCCAAGCTGTGAAAGCGCCAGCAGCGGCAATCCTGGTGCCCGTTCTGGCACTATTTGCCAGTGCCTGCGCTACCACTGTGTCCCCGCAGGAAAGCGGCTCTATCATCGTTTCCAACTTGCCGCAGATCGCCGAAGTCGACCGCCGTTTCCTATCTTACAATATTGAAATGGTGCAGGTTACCGGTGGGCGCTTCTGGGCGCCCTATGGTGCGCCGACTGCCGATCGATACCGCTATCGCGCCCCAACGGATTTTTCTGATCCGCGCCTGATTGCCATGGCCAGGCATCTCTCGCCTGCATTCATCCGGGTTAGCGGAACCTGGGCCAACACCACTTATGTCGAACAGGCGGGCGAGCGAGT
>JAZKFK010000234.1:0-1597 GCA_040386475.1 Pseudomonadota bacterium
AGGTCCAGCTCCAGCGTGTTGCCCCAGTAGATGTGGTTGTCGATCATCGCGCTCAACAGGTTGTGCGCGCTGGTGATGGCGTGGAAATCGCCCGTGAAGTGCAGGTTGATCTCGTCCATCGGCATCACCTGGCTCTTGCCGCCGCCGGCGCCGCCGCCCTTGACGCCGAAGCAGGGGCCCAGCGAAGGCTCACGCAGGCACAGCATGGTCTTCTTGCCGATACGGTGCAGCGCGTCAGACAGGCCGACCGAAGTGGTGGTCTTGCCTTCGCCCGCCGGGGTAGGGTTGATCGCGGTGACCAGGATCAGCTTGCCCTGGCTGGTGGTCGGCAGAGTGGCGGTATCCACCTTGGCCTTGTACTTGCCGTAAGGGATCAGCGCGTCATCGGGCACGCCGGCGTTCTTCGCCACTTCGGTGATGGGGATCAGGACAGCCTGACGGGCGATTTCGATATCGGTGAGCATGGGACGAAGATCCTCTCCATTGCGGGCGGGGGCCTTATTGCGGGAGCCGCCCAGTTTCATACCTGCGAAATTTTCGCGAATCTGAATTAGTAAGCACCCCATACAATTTTCCCGGGGACTTTCTCAAGCAGATTTGCATGCGAAAGGGGTGGGCAGCTTGTGCGATGCGGCATAACCGGCTAAGTTCCCTTTTCGTTCCAGTTACAGTTTGGAGATTCGATGGATCCGCTGATCGCCATTCTGCTTGCCGTGGCCACGCTGGTGGCCGGGCTGTTCCTGGGCAGCATCTTTGCCAGCCGCCCGATGGCCGACATGCGTGACCGGCTGACCCGGGCCGAGGACGAGGCGCGGCGGCGCGAGGATGACTTCCGCACCGCGATCAAGGAACTGGCCGATGCGCGCACCGAAGTGGCCAAGTTGCAGGCCAATGCCGAGAATTTCGACAAGCAGATTGCCCAGATGGCGGCGGCGCGCGAGGAATTGCTCACCCAGTTCAAGGCTACCGGCGGGGAAGTGCTGGCACGCGCGCAGGACGAGTTCCTGAAGCGCGCAGAAGAACGCTTTCGCCAATCCGAGGAAGCGGGCGAGCAGAAGCTGAAGGCGCTGCTCTCTCCGGTTGGTGAAAAGCTCAAGAATTACGAAGACCAGGTGCAGGCGCTGGAAACCCGCCGCTCCGATGCCTTTGCCAGCCTGCACACCCAGATCGAGGCGATGCGGCTAGGGCAGGAGGAAGTGAAGCGCGAGGCGCAGCGGCTGGGCAATTCGCTGACCAACGCCCCCAAGGCGCGCGGACGCTGGGGTGAGCGGGCACTGCAGAACGTGCTGGAGCAATGCGGCCTGTCGCAGCACACCGATTTCACGCTGGAACATTCGGTCGATACCGAAGGCGGGCGGCTGCGGCCCGATGCGATCATCCACGTGCCCGGCCAGAAGAAGCTGGTGATCGACGCCAAGGTGTCGCTCAACGCCTACCAGGCCGCGTTCGAGGCGGACAACGACGCCGACAAGCACCGCCATCTGGCGCTCCACGCCAAGTCGATGCGCAACCACGTGCAGACGCTGGGGGCCAAGAGCTACCAGAGCCAGTTCGAGGAAGCGCCGGACTATGTGGTGATGTTCGTGCCGGGCGAACA
>JAZKFK010000235.1:0-2202 GCA_040386475.1 Pseudomonadota bacterium
GTGACCGTGATCACCGCTGACCAGATGGAAGACCAGAACGTGCGCCAGCTGGGCGATGCCCTGCGCTTCGTGCCCGGCGTCTCGCTGGGCACCGGCGAGGGTCACCGCGACCAGGTGCTGCTGCGCGGCCAGTCGACCACGGCGGACTTCTTCATCGATGGCCTGCGCGACGATGCGCAATACTATCGCCCGCTGTACAACGTTGAGCGGATCGAGGTGCTGAAGGGCGCCAACGCCCTGATTTTCGGGCGCGGCGGCGGCGGCGGGGCGATCAACCGGGTGATGAAGAGCGCCGATACCATGGCCGATTTCATCAACGGCGCGGCCAGCGTGGACAACTTCGGCGCCTGGTCGCTTTCCGCCGACGTGAACCAGCCGCTGACCGACAACGTGGCCCTGCGCCTGAACGGCATCTACGAGGATATGGCCAACAGCCGCGACAGCTATGACGGCCGCTTCTTCGGCATCAGCCCCACCCTCACCGTTGAGCTTGGCCCGGACACCCGCCTGACCGCCAGCTACACCTATGACGACGATGCCCGCGTGACCGATCGCGGCGTGCCGTCGCTGGCTGGCGAACCGATCCGGGATTACGACAAGTTCTTCTTCGGCAGCGAGACGTTCAACCACTCCGAAAGCCAGACCCACGTGGCGCGCACACGGATCGACCATCAGTTCAGCGATGCCTTGAGCTTCAACGCCACGGCGCAATATGCCAATTACGACAAGTATTACGGCAACATCCTGCCCGGCGCGGCCACCGCCACCACGGTCACCCTCGCCGGCTACGAATCGAGCAACACGCGCGAGAACGTGATGGGCCAGGCCAACCTGGTGGCGCAGTTGGCCACCGGCGAGATTGGCCACACGCTGCTGCTGGGCGTGGAAGCGATGACGCAGGATTCCACCGGCCTGCGCAACGATGTGCGCTTCGGCGGGGCCAGCAACGTGGTGGTTCCGCTGGCCGCTTTCGCCGTGCCCGCCTTCACCACCGTGGCCAACAGCGAGAGCGAATCCACCCTCGATACATTGTCGGCCTATGTGCAGGACCAGATCGATTTCGGCCCGGTGCAGCTGGTGGCGGGCCTGCGGTATGACCGGTTCGACCTGCAAAGCCGCAACCTGCGCAATGGCTTTGCCGGCGATCGGGTGGACGAGAAGTGGAGCCCGCGCCTTGGCCTGATCGTGAAGCCTACCGACGAGATCTCGCTTTACGCCAGCTATGCCACCAGCTTCCTGCCGCAGTCGGGTGACCAGTTCAACGTGCTCTCGCCCGTTACCGAGCTGCTGCTGCCCGAGAAGTTCGAGAACCGCGAACTGGGCGCCAAGTGGGCCATCACCCCGCGCCTGATCGCCACCGCCGCGCTGTTCCGGTTGAACCGCAGCAACACCCAGTCGCCCGATCCCGTCAATTCAGGCCAGGTGGTGCTGACCGGCGAGACGCGGGTGGAGGGCCTGGAGCTGAGCCTGGCGGGCGAAGTGAGCGAAGACCTGCAATTGACGCTGGGTTATGCCCTGATGGACGGTGAAGTGCGCTCTACCACCAGCGCCGCACCCGCCGGTCGCACGTTGCAGCAGTTGCCGCGCCACCAGCTGAGCGGCTGGGCGCGTTATCAGTTGCTACAGGGCCTGGGCGTGGGCCTTGGGGTGATCCACCAGTCACGCCAGTTCACCACCATTTCCAACGCGGTGATCCTGCCATCCTACACCAGGGTCGATGCGGCGGTGTTCTATGACCTGACCGAGAACGTGGCCGTGCAGCTGAACGTGGAGAACCTGTTCGACGCGGATTACTTCCCCTCGTCGCATACCGACAACAACATCCAGCCGGGTGAGCCGCTGAATGCCACGCTGGGTGTGCGGTTCCGGTATTGAGTCAGTCGGCCCGGTCGGTGCCGCCGCCGTCCCCGTTCCCCCCACTCAACGCGGGGACGGCACGGGCGGCATCGGCCGGGTCGATGCCCGGCGCGGGCGCGGCGCTGATGCGCTCGCTCCGCCGGGCAACGCGGCCGGCGCGCTGGATCGCCCGCACCAGCCGGGGGTAGACCCCGCAGCGGCACAGGTTGGGCACGGCGGCGATGATGTCCGCCTCGCTGGGGTCGGGATTGCGGCGGATCAGCGCGGCGGCGGCCATCGCAATGCCCGGGGTGCAGAAGCCGCACTGGATCGCCTGTTCGGCCACCAGCGCCTGCTGCACCGGAT
>JAZKFK010000236.1:0-1761 GCA_040386475.1 Pseudomonadota bacterium
CCGCCGCCATCGCCACGCTGGACCTGTATGTGGCCGAAGGCCTGTTCGAGAAAGCGATCACGCTGGAGGATTACTGGGCCGACGCGGTCCATTCGCTGCGCGGCACGCGCCACGTGATCGATTGCCGCAACATCGGCCTGATCGGCGGGATCGAGCTGGAACCGCGCCCCGGTGCCCCCACCATGCGCGCGGTGGACGTGTTCCGCCGCGCATTCGACGAAGGGCTGCTGATCCGCACCACCGGCGACATCATCGCCCTCTCGCCGCCGCTGATCCTGGAGAAGGCGCATATCGACGAGATCGTGGGCAAGCTGGCGGGGATTATTGCGGCGGTGGATTGAGCGGGGCCGCGCCGCCTTTACAGCACGCGCACATAAACCCTGGCGATGCGCTGGGTTATGTTGCCGGACGAGGAGGAGTAGTCGAAGAAGCTGACGCCCTTGAAGCCATTGAGCGCGGTTACCGTGAAAGCACCGGCGCCATTGCGCACCACGGAAATTTCGGATGCGTTGTTGGCAGGCAAGGTGAATTCGTCAATCGTCGCAACAGCGGGATCGATGCCGCTGGAGTTCACCAGGACATTGGAAAAGACCACGTCGTTGCGCTGCAACTGCTCGTCGGTGGCATTCAGTGAACTCACGCTGGTGAGGGTCACGAAATCGGGCTGGGGCCAATAACTCGAATACGTGCCGTAGGAATTGTGGGCAAAGTATCGCGCTGTCTCATTGATAATCAACGGGGAAATCGCGGTCACGGCCAGAACGGCCTGCGCGGTGCTATCGGTGTTGTCGGACAGGATCTGCCCCACCTTGGCCCGCAGATAACCGTTAACGCCCAGCAACCAGCGGGCCCCCTGAGGGCCGCCGTCCAGCTGCAGGGGCATGGCCGCGGCATACCCGTCAATCAGGTGCGCGATCGCCTGGATCTTGGCCGTGCTCGGCCGGACCGCAGGGTTCATGCCGGTGGCAGCCACAAAGCACTGGATGATCGCCGACATGCGATCATTCTGGAAGATGAACTGGGCTGGCGCTGCGGCCAGGCATCTGGCCCCCGTCGCCTCCGCAGGAGGCGGGCCGTTGTTGAAGTCACCAAATTGCAGCAACGGACCCTGCACGCTATTCACCGTTGCGCGGCTATAGACCTCCTGCAGGGCCGCCAGTACCGCCGTGGCCCGCAGACTGGCAGCAAACATGCGCGCCGCGTCCGCCTGGCGTGACGGGTCAGCCGATTGCCCTTCGGTTGAGGCGTCATAGGTGGCGAGGTCTGGATCGGTCGTCATGCCAAACAGGCTGCCGGTGATGCCAAGCTGGGTCTTCACCTTGGCCGCAGAAGTACCGGGCACCGCCAGCAGGCTGGTGACCGGCGATACCACGCGCACATTGGCCGGCGCGAAAAGGGTGAATTGCAACCCCGTCGCCCGGTCGAACGCCTGCACCCGCTTGAATGTCAGCGCATAGTCAGTCTGCAGGTTCGCCCCTGGTGCGGTACCCACGTTGGCAAAGGCGGCGAAGGCGTTGGCAAAACCGGGGTAATAACGTCCATCGAGATCGGTGAAGCCGACGGCATGAAAGAGGCCGAAGGCTTCCAGATCGCCCGTGGTGAAGTCGATCTTGGCAATCGCCGGGCCGGTCGTGTGGACGCGGGCCGTGGACGTAGGCACCGCTGTTGGTGTCGGCGTGGGTATCGGCGACGGAGTGGGCGATGGCTGCGGGGCACTGCCCGTGCTGCCACCACACGATGCCAGCGCCATTGCGGCGGCCA
>JAZKFK010000237.1:0-1613 GCA_040386475.1 Pseudomonadota bacterium
ATCCCGACAAGCTGTACATCGGCGGCGAGTGGGTTGCCCCGCTGTCCGGCCAGGTTATCGAGGTGGAAAATCCCGCTACCGAGGAGATCGTCGCCCGCGTTGCCGGGGCCGGACCAGCCGACATGGACCGCGCCGTTGCCGCCGCGCGTCATGCCTTCGATCACGGTCCGTGGCCGACCACAGCGCCTGCCGAGCGGATGGCCGCGCTGATGCGCTTCATCGACCTGCTGGAACCGCGCGTGCCTGAACTGGCAGCGGCGTGGACCGCGCAGATCGGCGGCCTCGCCTCGGCCGCAACGGGCATGCACGGCGGCGCGGTAATGGGCTTGCGCGGGATTGCGGCACACGGCGCCAACTTCGAATTCGTAGAGTATCGCAAGGGCGCGTTGGTCGAAAACGTGGTCATCGCGCATGAGCCGGTGGGCGTGGTTGTGGCCATCGCGCCGTGGAATGCGCCGTTCGCCATCATGGCCAGCAAGGTGTTCAACGCGCTGATCGCGGGCTGCACAGTGGTGATGAAGCCGTCGCCCGAAACCCCTCTGGAAGCCTATATCCTGGCAGAAGCCGCCGACGCCGCCGGGATGCCGCCGGGCACGGTCAACCTGGTGCCCAGCGACCGTGAGGCCGCCGATCACCTGATCCATTCGTCCGGCATCGACAAGGTGACCTTCACCGGATCGTCCGCCGCCGGCTGCCACATCGCCAGCGTGTGCGGTGGCAACATGGTGCGCGCCACCTTCGAACTTGGCGGCAAGTCGGCAGCGATCATCCGCGACGATTTCCCCATTGAAGCCGCCGCGCAAATCCTGGGCAACACCATCACCGTGATGAGCGGGCAGGTCTGCGCCATGCTCAGCCGCGCGATCGTGCCCCGCGCGCGGCATGACGAGCTGGCCGCAGCGATTGCCAAAGTGATGGAAGGCGTGAAGATCGGCGATCCGAATGATCCCACGACCCAGCTTGGACCGGTGGCCATGAAGCGCCAGCTTGAGCGGATCGAGATGTATATCGAAGAAGGCAAGAAAAGCGGTGCCACGCTGGTCACCGGTGGGGGCCGTCCGGCTCACATGAACAAGGGCTATTACATCGAGCCCACGCTGTTCGCCAATGTCGACAACACCAGCCGCATTGCGCAGGAGGAAATCTTCGGACCCGTGCTGTGCCTGATCCCGGCCGAGGACGAGGAAGACGCCATCCGTATCGCCAACGAGAGCGAGTTCGGGCTGAATGGCAGCGTGTTCACTCACGATGCCAAGGCGGCTTACGAAATCGCCCGGCGCGTGCGCACCGGGGCCGTGGCGCAAAACGGCATGAAGCTGGAATTCACCGCACCGTTCGGCGGGTTCAAGAAGTCGGGCATCGGCCGCGAAGGCGGGGACGGCGCAATCTGGAACTTCCTGGAAACCAAGACGATCTTGCTGGACGCTTCGCCGCGATAATTTGCGTACGGTAATATAATTCGGCCCGCGCATTGCAAAATTGCGCGGGCTGGATTATATGCCGCCCTGCCTGACGTTGCATGCGTCGGAAAATTTGCCGGCCGCGCCACTCATTTGCTGTGCGGCTTCATCCTTTCCCTTCACGCTTCCTGGCTGCGCCCATGCGGATTGTCC
>JAZKFK010000237.1:1713-3767 GCA_040386475.1 Pseudomonadota bacterium
GTGCGGCTTCATCCTTTCCCTTCACGCTTCCTGGCTGCGCCCATGCGGATTGTCCGCCTGGGCCCCTGTAAAGTCAGGGTGCACCATAGCTTGAAGGATTTGCGGGTTTGGCGAAGGAAGAACTGCTGACACTGGAAGGCGAGATCGCCGAAGTGCTGCCCGATGGCCGCTTTCGCGTCACGCTGGACAACCAGCACGAGATCATCGCCTATACCGCAGGCAAGATGCGCCGCTTCCGTATTCGTACGGTGGCGGGAGACCGGGTCCACGTGGAAATGACGCCTTACGACTTGTCGAAGGGCCGCATCATCTTCCGCGAGAAGACCCCGGGAGGCGGGCCGATCGCCCGCCGCAGCGGCTTCAGGCGCTGACATTAACGTAAATGATCGGGACGTGGCGCCGGAGCGAAACCTCCGCGAGCGCCGTCCCGCAAGGAAATTCCATGAATACCCAGACTTTGACCGGCGCCCAGCGCCAGCGGCCGATGTGGCCGTTTACCCTCGCGCGCACCAATGCGGCGAGCACCAACGAATGCGCGATCAGCCCGGCCGAACTGCGCCGGCTGGTGGCTGCAATGATCGACTGACCTTCGGTTAGTCGAACCCGATAGCGCCAAGGATCGCCTCATCAGGATCGAGCGCTTCGGCGCCTGCCGGATGGCCGTTCTCGCGCAGCAGGAATGCCACCACTGCCAGATACTGCGGCGTGCTGAGCGAGCGCGGCGCGCCCACTGGCATGGCGTCGCGGGTGTAAGCGAACAGATCGCCTACCGATTTGCCTCGCCAGTTGGTCGTGAAGGACCCGCCCTTCAGCGCGGGCACGCCCGGCGCGGCCTGCAGGTTCGCGCCGTGGCAAGCGGCACAGGCGCGGCCATAGACCGCTGCCCCCTCGTCCGCCTGGGCTGCCGAGTAAACGCCCTGGCTCGCTTGCCGGGTGAAGCTTTGCGCCAGCGCCGGATCGTCGAACCCCGCTCCGCCGCCTGCCGTGCGAAACGCCCGTGCGGGTCCGTGCGCGCCGATGCCCGTCTCGGGCAGGGCAAACACGAACAGCGTGTTCTGCGTGCCGTGCGTCAGTTCCGGCGTGAAGGCATCGGACAGCCAGCGCCCGGTGGACGCGGCGACATATTGCTGGCCATTCACCGCAAAGCTGGCCGGATAGCCGGTGACCGATGAGCCTAGGTTCATCGCCCATAATTCCGCACCTGTCGCCTGGTCCAGCGCCATGAATCGCCCACCGGCATCACCTGCGAACACCAGCCCGCCGCCAGTAGTAATCAGCGACTGCATCCCGGCGCGCTGGCGATGTTCCCAGCGCGTGCGCCCGGTGACGGCATCCACTGCGAACAGGCTGCCCAGCATCCCTTGCGCCTCGGGCACAATGGCGATTTGCTGGCTCATCCCATAGATACCGGGACTGTTGGCCGGATCGAGCGCGGTCATCTGGGCGCACAGGTTCTGCAGCGGCATGAACAGCGTGTGCGTGTCCGGGCTGTAGCTGCCGGTCATGTAATTGGCCCCGCCGGTTGGGCCGGGGCACACCTCGTGCGCGGTCGTGTAATCGCTCGGCACGCTGGCGGGGTTGAGGTGCGCGCGCCCGGTGGCACCGTCGATATGGTCGATCACCGTCTGACGCACCGTGGGCCGCGCCCACAGGAAACGGCCCGTCTCGCGGTCCAGCGTGGTGACAATGCCGGGCTTGCCGGGAATGCCGGTGAGCGTGCGATAGGTCCGTCCGGCCTCGATATCGGGCGCCATCCACGCCACGGCGGCAGGATCGGGCGCCACTTCCTGGTCCACCAGGATGCGGGCGAAGGTATGGTCCAGATCCCAGTGATCGACCATGTGCTGGTAATGCCACACGATGCGGCCCGTGCGCACGTCCAGCGCCAGCGTGGAATTGTGGTACAGGTAATCGTGGTCCGGTCCGGCCAGCCTGATCTTGGGCGCAGGTGCCGAGACGCTGGTGCCCATGTAGATCAGCTTCAGTTCGGGATCGTAGCTGGCGATCATCCACGCGCCCACCTGCTGGCGCTGTTCCAGCGGCACGCCGCCCCA
>JAZKFK010000237.1:3867-8871 GCA_040386475.1 Pseudomonadota bacterium
ATGATCAGCTGGCCATAGATCGCCAGGTTGCGGGTGGTGTCATAGACCGGCAGGAACTGGCCGATATCCTCGGGCAGCGGACGGCGGTATTGCCATAGCAACTGGCCGCTGGCTGCATCGATCGCTTCGATCACGTCGCTGGGGCCGGGGAAATACATGATCCCCTGATGCACCAGCGGGGTGCCTTCCTGATGGCCGGGGGCGATGGGGCGTACCCAGACGAGGCGTAGGCCGCCCACGTTATCGCGGTTAATCTGGGTGAGCGGCGAATGGCCCCAGCTGTCCAGCGTGCGCCGCCAGCTGAGCCAGTCCGCCGGGTCGGGGTTCTGGATCTCGGCATCGGTGACCGGCGCGAAATCGGGCACCAGCACCTCGGCAGGGGCGCTGCCGCCTTGCGCGGTGAGCTGGCTGGCGGCGAGGGTGGCCAGTGCTGCGCCCAAAGCCAGATGGCCCGCCAGTTTTCCGGTGGCCCGCATCTCAGTTGTCGATCCGCTTGGAATTCGGATCGATCGGCGTGTCGCTCTTCAGCATCGGATCCCAGTGCTCGGCAATCCGGCCGTCCTGGATGCGGAACATATCGAACCAGGTGGAATAGTACCTGGCGCCATCGGGGCCAGTCTCCGGCCGCACGAAAGCGATGGTCACAAAGTCCCCTTCGGCCATCAAATTGATCATCGGCAGTTCCAGCGTGGGCAGGATCTCACGCTCTGGCCGGGTGTTGCGGATGTATTCCTGCACGCCTGCCAGGCCCTGCGCCGCCAGCGGGTTGTGCTGGATGTAATCCTCGCGGATGAACTCGCCGGCACGGCCAGCAAGGCCGGCCTGCAACACGATGCGGTACATGTCATACACCAGCCGCTTGTTGGCCGCCAGGCGGGGGTCGGCGCTGGCCAGCAGCGGAGCGTGGTCGGATGGCACAATGGGCGGGGTGGCGGTCACGGTGGTTGCTCCGGATTGTTGCGCGAAAGCGGGGTCAGAACCGAACCCTGCGGGCAGCGCGCAGGCCATCAGCAGCAAGGCTGCAAGCGTAACGGCAGGTCTCATGAAAACTCCCTCTCAGCTTCATCCTGCCACTCATGGCTTGGCGCGGCAAGATGGAGCGGCTAAGGCGCGCCGGACAAAATCAACTTGAGATGGGAATGCGCATGAAGTGCCTGCTTTTGGCCAGTGCCGCCGTGGTGATGTTTGCCGTTCCGGCGGCGGCGCAGAACGATGGCGTCTATATGGACCCTGCACTGGACGGTGCGTCGGTGGCCAATCCCGCCGCACAACCTGATGATGCCGAGAACACCATCGTCGTCCTGGGCGGCGGGCTGGAGCAGACCGCTGGCACGCCGGCCTATTCCACCGTCGAGATTACCCGCGAGCAGATCGCCAACAGCAGCACCGGCCGGCTGGAAGAAGTGCTGGGCAATGTTGCCGGTTTCCAGCAGTTCCGCCGTTCGGACTCGCGTTCATCCAATCCTTCGGCGCAGGGCGCCACCTTGCGCGCGCTGGGCGGTAACGCCTCCAGCCGCGCGCTGGTGTTGCTGGACGGCGTGCCGATGGTCGATCCTTTCTTTGGTTATGTGCCATACAGCGCCATTGCCCCCGAACGGCTGGGTGCCATCCGCGTGACGCGCGGCGGCGGGTCGGGCCCGTTCGGCGCAGGCGCGCTGGCCGGTGTGATCGAACTGGAGAGCGCCGATCCTCGCTCGCTGGGCCTCGTCACCGGGCAGGCATTGGTCAACATGCGCGAGGAAACACAGCTGGCCGCCAGTGTCTCGCCCGAGATCGGCAATGGTTTTGCCACTATCACCGGCCGGTGGGACCGGGGGCAGGGCTTCTTCACCACGCCGGAAAGCCAGCGTGTGGCGGCCAGCGTCCGGGCCAGCTATGACAGCTGGTCTACCGGCGCACGGCTGGTGCAGCGCGTGGGCGGGCTGGAAGTGCAAGTGCGCGGGCTGGCGTTCGAGGATCACCGGACCCTGCGCTTTGCCGGTGCGGACAACAGCATGGAAGGGCAGGACCTGTCCGTGCGCGTGGTCAGCCGCGGGCCGTGGCAGGTGGACGCGCTGGCTTATGCCCAGTGGCGCAATTTCACCAACGTGGTGATCTCCTCCACCCGCTTCACCCGCACGCTGGACCAGAAGGACACACCCGCCCAGGGCCAGGGCGCCAAGCTGGAAGTGCGGCCACCGCTGGGCGATGACGTGACCTTGCGGCTGGGGGCCGATTACCGGCGTGGGCGCGGCAACCTTTTCGAGGATGCCTATAACGCCACCACGCTGGCGCTGACCGAAAACCGCTTTGCCGGTGGCACGAACACCAACAGCGGGTTCTTCGCCGATGGTGATGTGGAGCTGGGCCGCCTGACGCTGACTGGCGGCGTGCGGGCCGATCGCTACACCATCGACAACGGCTATTACCGCGCCAACAATGCTGCCGGGACGATCACCCGCAATGACCAGTTTGCCGATCGCGGCGGGTGGGAAGCCACCTGGCGCGCGGGCGCGCTGTACCGCGTGGGCGAGGTCGTGTCGTTGCGTGCCGCCGCCTATACCGGCCTGCGGCTGCCCACATTGAACGAGTTGTACCGCCCCTTCGCGGTATTCCCGGTGACTACGCAGGCCAATGAGAACCTCGATCCCGAGCGGCTGCGCGGTTACGAAGCGGGCATCGATTTCGACGCCAATGACGAAGTGCGCCTCAGCGTCACGGTGTTCGACAACACGGTGAAGGATGCCATCGCCAACGTCACGGTGGGCACTAGCCTGCGCAAGCGCTTCAACGTGGAGGCGATCCATGCCTTCGGGGTGGAAGCCAGCGGCAGCGTGCACTCCGGCCCCTTCGCGCTCGACATGAGCCTGGCGGTGACCGACGCCGAAGTGCGCGACAGCGGCGTGGGCGCGGCGCTGGATGGCCTGCGCCCGTCGCAGACGCCTGCCTTCTCGGCGAGCACTTCGGTCAGCTGGGACTTTGACGGCGGCCCACGGGTTGGCGCGACGCTGCGGCACGTATCGAAGCAGTACGAGGATGATCTGGAAGTCGACTTCCTGAAAGCTGCCACCACGCTGGACCTGTTTGCCGATATGCCCATCGCCGGGCGGCTGAGCGCCGTGGCGCGGGTGGAGAATATGCTGAACGAGGAAATCGTGACGCGCAATCAAGCCGGATCTGTCGATCTGGGCACCCCGCAAACGCTGTGGCTGGGCCTGCGCTACGGCTTCTGAGGCCCTGACCTGAATACCGGACGTGACAAGGGGCCGCAAATGCGGCCCCTTGCGATGGACGGATTGCCTGCCTCAGGGGAATTTGGCGGCGATACCGTCGCTGTTACCGGTTAGCGGTTGCGGTTGTCATCGCGATCCGCTTCGCCGGGCTGGCGCTGCGTGCCAGACTTGTTGTCATACTGGCCAGACTTGCCGCCCTGCTGCTGCTCTTGCTGCTTGCGGCGTCCTGGTTGTTGTTCTGGTTTACCATTGGTACTCTCCAGTTGTTTGTCACTCCTGCGATGAGTGACACTAAGCCAATGGTCTGGCAGCCTTTTCGCTCCCGCCTCCAGCAGCATTTTGCGCCGAAACGCGCCTCTTCTGCGATGGCCGCCAACGCACTTTCGCTTCATCGCAAATGGCGCTTGCCTGGCCGCAGCCAGCCGCTACCGATAGGCATGGTTCCTGAAAAGAGCCGGGGTTCTTGGGAGAGAATGATGACCGCCACCGCCGCCACGCTTCCCGTGCGCAACCCGCGCACCGGGCACGTCGATCACCAGATCAGCGTGGCCACACAGGTCGAAGTGGCTGCCAAGGCCGCTACCTTGCGCGCCAACCAGGTCGCATGGGAAGCGCTGGGCGTGGGCGGCCGCTGCGCGGTGATGGCGCGCTGGCTGGGCGCGGTGAAAGCCGAAGCGATGGTGATCGGCGAGGCAGACGCTGTGGATACCGGCGGGTGCCACACCAGCTACCTGCAGGGGTTCATCACCATGGGGAACATCGGCGGCTGGCTGGAAGATGCCCCGCGCGCCTTCGCCGATCTTGAGTTCAAGGCCATGAGTAGCTCGATGCCCACGGTGGAGGTAGAAAGCCAGGTGGTGGCCTATCCGCTGGTCGGCGTGATTTCCCCGTGGAATGCCCCGTTGATGCTGGCGCTGCTCGATGCCGTGCCGGCCCTGTTTGCGGGTTCCGCAGTGCTGCTGAAACCCAGCGAAGTGACCCCCAGAGTGATCGAGGCGCTGTTCAGGACGGTGCAGCAGGTGCCCGAACTGGCCGCGGTGTTCGACTATGTGGCTGGGGCTGGCGATGTGGGCCAATGGGTCATAGAACAGGCAGACACGATCTGCTTTACCGGCTCCGTCCCGACGGGCCGCAAGGTGGCGGTCGCCTGCGCGACCCGTCTGATTCCGTGCAACCTGGAACTGGGCGGCAAGGATCCCTGCATCGTTACCGAGACCGCCGACCTCGATCGTGCGGCGACGGCAGTTTTGCGGGGCGCGGTCTATGCCACCGGACAGGTCTGCTATTCGGTGGAGCGGGTTTACGTGCATAAAAGCGTGCACGATGCCTTTGTCGAACTGCTGCTGGAAAAGGCCGCCGAGGTGCGTCTCAATGCCGACAACCCGCGCGCGGGACACATCGGCCCGTTCACCTTTGCCCCGCAAGCCGCGATTGTTGAGCGCCACCTGGCCGACGCGCAAGCGAAGGGCGCGGTGATCCGCAGCGGGGGGGTGATCGAGGAGATTGACGGCGGCCTGTACCTGCGACCCACAATCCTGACCGGCGTGACGCACGACATGGAGATAATGCAGGACGAAACCTTTGGTCCGTGCCTTCCGGTCATGGCGTACTCTGACACCGAGGAGGCCATCCGGCTGGCCAACGACACGCACTTCGGCCTGACCGCCAGCGTCATCGCGGGCACGGCGGAGGAAGCCAGGGCCATCGGCAAGCGCATCAATGCGGGCGGCATTTTCCTGCAGGATACCTTCCTGACCTTTGCCAAGATGCGCACCTTCGGCTCGGACAGCTT
>JAZKFK010000238.1:0-8987 GCA_040386475.1 Pseudomonadota bacterium
AGCGCATCGGCTTCGTAGCCCAGCGAGGCGGTCAGGTCGTCCACCTGGCGGCGATACGGCGCAGCCGCCGCAATGGCTGCTGCCTGGCCGCCGCCGAGGAAGCCCTGCAGACCCTCGATGATCTGAGCATCGCTTTCGAAGTGATAGGTGGTGCGTGCCACGATGGCATCGCCGTTACCCAGTTCATGCACGTACTGGCCGCCGACCACAACGGTCCATTCCGGGATGCCCGATGGCCGGGTGCCCGTAAGGTCGCCCACCGTGGACAGCGGGAAGCTGACATAGGTCGGATCGAGCCAGGTGACCGCGAAGTTGATGCTCAGCGGTTCGGTCGGGCGGAACACGCTTTCCAGTTCCACGCCCCAGGTGCGCTGCTTGCCGGCATTGGCCAGCAGGAAGCCGGTGCCGGTGAAGGTGTTGGACTGGAAGCCGTTGATGTCCTGACGGAAGCCCGCCAGGTTCAGGCTGACCACGTCCCAATCGCCCTTCAGGCCCAGTTCGAACACCTTGGAATGTTCCGGTCCGGCAAAGCGGCTGCCGGAGGTCTGGTTGTTGAACGTGGGGTTCAGCGCGCGCACCGCCGCCAGGTCGGAGGCCAGCGGACGGCTGTCACGTGCCAGGTTGAAGCTGCTCGCCTTAAAGCCGGTGGCATACGATGCATAGACGTTGAGATCGGGGTTCACGTCATAGGCCAGCCGCACAGTGTACGAGAAGTCATTGTCGCTGGTTTCGCCGCTCTCCACCGCGTTGGGGATGTTGACGAAGCGCGGGAACAGCTGCAGCGGACGGCCCACCAGGAAGGGGTTGACCGCGGCGTTGTTCTGGTTGGCGGTGGCGAATGCCGTAGCGGGCACCACGACCTGGGTGTTGAACGCCGCTTGCGCCTGCGGCGTGGTCAGCGTGCCGAGGAAGGCGTTGACTTCGGCCTGCGTGGCCGGACGACCCAGCATGGTCAGCGTGCCTACGCCGGTGGCAATGCCCTGCGCGCGGATGGCGCGGAAGCCCGCATCCACCAGATCGATGTTCGAGAACACGTCGATCGACTGGTAATCGGTGACCGAGCTCTTGTCGTCCATCGTGTAGTTGCCGCCCAGCGTCAGCACCAGGCCGTCGGTCACCTCGAAGTCCATCTGCGCGAAGAACGACAGCGCTTCGTTGCTCAGCTGGAACTGGCCCGTTTCAGCCAGACCGGCAGAGCCGAACTGGTTATCGAACTGGGTCGGATTGCCATACAGGGTGCCGATGGTCCGCTCGATCGTGAAGATCGTTGAGCCGGTGCCGTTGCCGCCCGCCGAAAGATCGGCAAAGTTGCGGAAGCGGTTGCCCTTGAAGATGTCCTGCTTCTCGACAATGCCTTCATCGAAATAGAACACGCCGCCCAGGAAGTTGACCGGGCCAACCTCCGCAGAAATGCGGAATTCCTGCGTAAAGGTATGCAGATCCTGCTCCTGCTCGCGCTGCAGCAGGTCAAGCGAGGTGAAATCCACGTCCTGCACGAATTCGCCATGCGTTTCCCGGTAGGCGGTGATCGAGGTAAGGGCCACGCCGCCACCGACATCCCAGTCCAGCTGGCCCGAGAAACCGTGGTTCTCGATCACGTTGGTCGAAGGGAAGTTGTTGTAGACAACGTTGGCGTAAGGATTGGCCGGATCGGTCAACTGACCGCCCAGGCCCAGGATCGCAGCGGAAACCGCCGAGCGGCGCAAGTTGACCACGCCGCAGCAGTTCTCGTTGATGCGATCGAAATCGGCGATCAGGCGCATGGTGAAATCATCACCGTTGTCGAACAGCAACTGGCTGCGCACGAACCAGCGGTCCCGCTCATTGGTGCGGCTGTTGCTGGCAGGATCGACGTTGTAACCATCGCGCACCGACCAGCCGCCAGCCAGGCTGAACGCCGTGCTCTCGCCCAGCGGACCGGAAATATAGGCACGTGCCACCATGGCATCGAGGTTGCCGTATGACAGTTCGCCAGAGCCTTCCCAGTCGAACGAAGGCGCACTGGTGACCAGCGAGATCACGCCGGCCGAAGCGTTCTTGCCGAACAGCGTGGACTGCGGTCCGCGCAGCACTTCCACGCGGCTGACATTGGGCAGATCGCCGATCTGGGCGGCGGTGCGGCTGCGGTAAACGCCGTCGACGAACACGCCAACCGAAGGCTCGATACCGGCATTATTGGCGCCGTTGCCAAAGCCGCGGATGATGAAGTTGGTGTTGGCGCTGCTTTGCAGCTGGTTGACGCGCAGCGAAGGTACCACGGTCTGCAGGTCCTTCAGATCGCGGATCTGTTCGCGCTGCAGGGTTTCAGCGGTGGTCACGCTGACCGCCACAGGGATTTCCTGCAGAGTCGCCTCGCGCTTGGTGGCGGTGACGATGATCATGTTGCCGTCAACCTCTTCCTCAGGAACATCCTGCGCCAGGGCAACGGTGGGGACAGTGAAGGCAATAGCAGCAACGCCGCAAAGCAGCGTGCGGGCAGATCCGGTCCGGCCGGCAAAACGCAGTGTCATGTGATTCTCCATCTCTCCCGAGCGACCCGTGCGGCGTTTTGTGCGCTCTTTCACGGACCTACTGGACGTTGATTAGGCCGCGCGCCCTAGTTTACGCAATGGTTAAGGTAAATCGAACGGTGGATTCGGTTGCGATTGAAACTGCGAATGTAGCAAATGGGACACAGGGCGTGGAGCACATGGCCCAATAATGGGCGATTTCCCCCCGTGTTACAGTGTGTGCGCTGCCGCCTTGCAGTGCAGCATGCTCTGGGCTAGAGCGCGCGGCGATAACGGCGGCGTCAAGCGCCCCCTTCCTGCCCCCATTTGAACCCGAGGCTTATTTCTATGTCCGCGCCCGCGCCCCTTCGCAATGTGGCGATCATCGCTCACGTTGACCATGGCAAGACCACGCTGGTCGACCAGTTGTTCCGCCAATCCGGCACCTTCCGCGATAACCAGCGGATCGAGGAGCGGGCGATGGATTCCAACGACCTGGAAAAGGAACGCGGGATCACCATTCTGGCCAAGTGCACCTCGGTGGAATGGAACGGCACGCGCATCAACATCGTCGACACCCCCGGCCACGCCGATTTCGGCGGCGAGGTGGAGCGCATCCTGAGCATGGTCGATGGCGTGATCCTGCTGGTCGACAGCTCCGAAGGAGCCATGCCGCAGACCAAGTTCGTCACCGGCAAGGCCCTGTCGCTGGGCCTCAAGCCGATCGTGGTGGTCAACAAGGTCGATCGCCCGGACGAACGCATCCAGGAAGTGCTGGACGAAGTGTTCGACCTGTTCGTGACACTGGAAGCGAATGACGAACAGCTCGATTTCCCCGTGCTCTATGCCTCGGGCCGCAATGGCTATGCCAATGCCGACCCGTCATTGCGCGAAGGCACGCTGGAGCCGTTGTTCCAGAAGATCGTGGAACACGTTCCTGCGCCCAGCGCCGATCCGGACGGCCCGTTCAAGTTCCTGGTCACCCTGCTCGATCGCGACAATTTCCTTGGCCGCATCCTGACCGGCCTGGTGTTCTCCGGCAGCATCAAGGTCAACGATCCGATCCACGCGCTCGATTCCTCGGGCAAGGTGGTGGAAACCGGCCGCGCTTCCAAGCTGCTCGCCTTCCGGGGCCTGGAGCGGGTGCCGGTGGACGAAGTCAAGGCGGGCGACATCGTGTCGATCGCCGGCATGGCCACGGCCACCGTGTCCAACACCATCGCCCATCCTTCGGTAACCGAGCCGCTCTACGCGCAGCCGATTGATCCGCCGACGCTGTCGATGCGCTTTGCCGTGAACGACAGTCCGCTGGCCGGCCGCGAAGGCAGCAAAGTGACCAGCCGCATGATCCGTGACCGGTTGGAGCGCGAGGCCGAAAGCAACGTCGCCATCAAGGTCACCGAGAGCGAGGACAAGGACAGCTTCGAAGTTGCCGGTCGCGGCGAATTGCAGCTGGGCGTGCTGATCGAACAGATGCGCCGCGAAGGCTTCGAACTGGGCATCAGCCGCCCGCGCGTGATTTTCGGCGAGGACGAGCACGGCAAGCGCACCGAGCCGTACGAAACCGTCGTGATCGACGTGGACGATGAATATTCGGGTACGGTTGTCGAGAAGATGGCCCAACGCAAGGGCGAGATGACCGACATGCGCCCCAGCGGCGGCGGCAAGACCCGCATCACCTTCAGCGCCCCCTCGCGCGGCCTGATCGGCTATCACGGTGAATTCCTGTCCGACACGCGCGGCACGGGCATCATGAACCGCCTGTTCGAGAAGTATGGCCCCCACAAGGGCCGTATCGAAGGCCGCACCAACGGCGTGCTGATCTCGATGGAAGCGGGCGACGCGGTCGCCTACTCGCTCAACATGCTGGAAGAGCGCGGCGTGCTGTTCATCGGCAGCGGCACCAAGCTGTACGAAGGCATGATCATTGGTGAGAACGCCAAGCCGGACGACCTTGAGGTCAACCCGATGAAGTCCAAGGCACTGACCAACTTCCGCTCCACCGGCAAGGATGATGCCATCCGCCTCACCCCGCCGCGCGTGATGACGCTGGAGCAGGCCATCGCCTACATCGATGATGACGAGATGGTGGAAGTGACCCCGCAGAGCATCCGCTTGCGCAAGGTCTACCTCGACCCGCACGAACGCAAGCGCCACCGTCGCAAGACCGAAGCAGCGTAAACCTTACACCCCCCTCTCGCTTGCGGGAGGGGGCGAGGTGCGCAAAGTCGGTGCGGTTCCAGCCCACGCGCTGGCGCACGCGGTGCCCTTGGCACTGTCCGCGCCAGAAGTGCCAACTGCGCCCAGCGCCGTGTCCTTGGCAGTGAAGACCGTTGCGAGGTCTGGGCTTGCACGGGCGCGACCATCATAACGGCGGCAGAAACGGCGATATTGTCGCGGATAGCGGGGGACTTGATACGCCCCGGCCAAACAGCCCCCTCGCCAACCGGCAGTTCCTGAATTAAGGGGCTGGCATGGAGATCGCCGGCCTGCGCATTGCCCTGTTCAGCGGCAACTATAACATGACCACTGACGGGGCCAACCGGGCGCTGAACCGGCTGGTGGAATACCTGCAGCGCCACGGGGCCACGGTGCGCGTCTATTCGCCCGTCAATGATCGGCCGGCGTTTGCCCATCACGGCACGTTGGTGCCGGTGCCCTCGCTGCCCATTCCCGGCCGCAGCGAATACCGTGTCCCGTTGCCGCTGCCGCAAGCAGCGCTGGACGACATGGCGGCTTTCGATCCGCACGTGGTGCATATCTCGTCGCCCGATTTCTCCGCGTGGTCAGCTTTGAAGTGGGCCAAGGCGCGTGGCTTGCCGGTGCTGGCATCGGTGCACACCCGTTTCGATACCTATCCGCAGTACTATCACCTGGGGTTCCTGGAAGGGCCGCTGAAAGCGATTACCCGCAAGGTCTATTCACGGTGCGATGCGCTGGTCACCCCGTCCGAAGGCATGGCGGAGATCCTGCGTGAGGAGCGGATGAACACGGATATCGGTATCTGGTCGCGCGGGGTGGACCGGGCGGTGTTTTCCCCTGAACGCCGCTCAATGGAATGGCGCCGATCGCTGGGCATTGCCGATGACGAGGTGGCGGTCGGGTTCCTCGGCAGGCTGGTGATGGAAAAAGGCCTCGACGTGTTCGGCGCTTCCGTGGCCGAACTGGCCCGACGCGGCGTGCCGCACAAGGTGCTGGTGGTGGGCGAAGGCCCGGCGCGCGAGGCTTTTGCCGCAGCCGTGCCGGGCGCCGTGTTCGCCGGTTTCCAGAGTGGTACCGACCTTGGCCGCGCGGTGGCCAGCATGGAAGTGCTGCTCAACCCCTCGGTCACCGAGACTTTCGGCAATGTGACGCTGGAAGCGATGGCCTGCGCCGTCCCCGTGGTAGCCGCCCGGGCGACCGGCAGCACCAGCCTGGTGGTCGATGGCGCAACCGGGCGGCTGGTAACACCGGGTGATGCGCCCGCTTTCGCCGATGCCCTGGCAGCCTATGTCGCCGATCCAGCCTTGCGTGACGCGCACGGCGCAGCGGGCGAACTTCGCAGTCGCGCCTACAGCTGGGATGCAATCAATGCGGCGATGGGCGAGGTTTACCTGCGCCTGATCGCCCAGGCGGCCTAACGCAGCACGCCGTTATCCTTTTGCGCGCGGGCATAGAGCGCCAGCGAAACCATCACTGCCGCGACCACGGCGATCATGGTGTAACTCATCGAACTGTCGGTCATCCCCGGCACCGGGTTGACCACGCTACAGCCGTTGGTGATCACCAGTCCCGCCAGCGATGCGAGGTAAACCGGATAGGCCCAGGCGCGGCGCGCCAGCAGCAGCAGAGATCCTGCCACAGCGCCCCACACGCCAATCGCCCACACAAAATCGGCCCACAGCGGGAAGGTCGAGAAATATGCTATCGCCACATCGGTATCGATGCCGAAGGGTTCCACTGCGGCGCCGATATAGGCCCGGTTGCCCATTTGCGACATCAGGTAATCATAGGCTCCGAAGGCGGTAAACATCAGTGCCAGGATGCCCACCACCCATAAGTGCCACGGCGCACCAGCGGTCTCAGTCACGTCATCCGTTGCGGCAATATCAAGGTCGGTCACAGCAATTCTCCCCCGGTGCAACCAGCACGGCAGAATGCGCTTGTCCGATGCGCTTGGCAATCCACCCCGGCTGACCCTATCTGGGGGGCAATGAGCGACCTGTTCAACGATACTCCCGCCCCGGCAAACACCCCTGCCGAACCGACCGTCGATGCTCCGCTGGCCGATCGGCTGCGGCCGCGTGTCCTGGCCGAGATCATCGGACAGGATCATGTGACCGGCCCCGAAGGCGCGATTGGCCGGATGGTCGCGGCGGGGCGCCTCTCCAGCATGATCCTGTGGGGGCCGCCGGGCACCGGCAAGACCTCTATCGCCCGCCTGCTCGCCGCCGCCGTGGGCATGCGCTACGAAGCGGTCAGCGCGGTGTTCAGTGGTGTGGCGGACTTGCGCAAGGCCTTCGCGGCGGCCGAGGTAGCCAAGCAGGCAGGCCAGCGCACGCTGCTGTTCGTGGACGAGATCCACCGCTTCAATCGCGCGCAACAGGACGGCTTCCTGCCATTCGTGGAAAGCGGCGCTGTGACACTGCTCGGCGCGACCACGGAGAACCCCAGCTTTGAACTGAACGCCGCGCTGTTAAGCCGCGCTCAGGTCCTGATCCTTCACCGGCTCGATGCCGCCGCGCTGGAAAAGCTGCTGGCCCGCGCCGAAGAGCTGGAAGGCCCCCTGCCGCTGACCCCGGCGGCGCGCGATGCGCTGGTTGCCAGCGCCGATGGCGACGGGCGCTTCCTGCTCAACCAGGCGGAGACGCTGTATGCCGCCAAGCTGGCCGAACCCCTTGATCCGGCAGGCCTGGGCGCTTTCCTGCAACGCCGCGTGGCAGTGTATGACAAGGATCGCGAGGGGCACTACAACCTGATCTCCGCACTGCATAAGTCGGTGCGCGGATCGGACCCGCAGGCCGCGCTGTACTACCTCGCGCGGATGCTGGTGGCGGGCGAGGAGCCGCTGTTCCTGGCCCGGCGGCTGGTGCGCATGGCGGTGGAGGATATCGGCATGGCCGATCCTCAAGCGCTGACCCAGTGCATCGCTGCCAAGGACGCTTACCAGTTCCTTGGTAGCCCGGAAGGCGAACTGGCGCTGGCGCAGGCCTGTATCTACCTCGCCACCGCGCCCAAATCTAACGCAGCCTATGTGGCCCAGAAAGCGGCCTGGAAGAGTGCACGGGACACCGGCAGCCTGATGCCGCCGATGAACATCGTCAATGCCCCCACCAAGCTGATGAAGGATGTCGGCTATGGCAAGGGCTATACCTATGACCATGAGGCCGAGCATGGTTTTTCCGGCGATAATTACTGGCCGGACGAAATGGAGCCGCAAGCGTTCTACCAGCCGGTGGAACGCGGGTTCGAGCGCGAAGTGAAAAAGCGCCTCGACTATTGGGACAAGCTGCGGGCCGAGCGTGACGCCTGACCGCTTAACGCCTGACCGCTTCCGGCACTTCCTCGCCATTGACTGGTCGGGCGCCGCAGGGGAACGACACAAGGGGATCGCACTGGCGCTGGCCGATGCCGCTGGGGGGCCACCAGTGCTGGTGGAGCGCGGCCGCGGCTGGTCACGGGCCGAGGTGCTCGACCTGCTGCTGCACGACTTGCCGCCCAATACGCTGGTGGGGATGGACCTGGGCTTTTCGTTGCCCTTTGCCGACCACGGCGCCTTCTTCCCCGGCTGGTCGGACAGCCCGTCCGATGCGCGGGAGCTGTGGGCGCTGGTGGACCGGCATTGCGCGGCAGACGAGCATCTAGGCGCGACCGGGCTGGTCGATCATCCGCAGGCAAGCGCCTATTTCCGGCGCCACGGTGGTCGCGAGGGAGCGAATTTTGGCGGTGGCCGCGGGCGTTTCCGCGTGACCGAGAAAGCGCAGGAAGCGCTGGGTTGCCGGCCCTATTCCAATTTCAACCTGGTCGGCGCGGCGCAGGTCGGCAAATCCAGCCTGACCGGGATGCGGCTGCTGCATCGCTTGTCGGGCACGCTGGCCTTGTGGCCCTTCGATCCGCTGCCGCAGGGTGGATCGGTGCTGGTGGAGATTTACACCACCATCGCCGCCATCGCTGGCGGCCGCAGTGCGGGCCGCGCCAAGATGCGCCACGGCAATGAAGTGAACGAGGCGCTGGCGGCCCTAGGCAGTCCGCCCATCATGCATCAGGGGTCGATCGACGACCATTCAGCCGATGCGCTGGTCACCGCCGCCTGGCTGCGCACGATGGCGCACCGCGCAGACTTGTGGTCCCCTGTCGGCCTGACCGAACCGATTGCCCGCACCGAGGGCTGGACATTCGGCGCGCTTTGACCGAAAGGCCCGCCGCACCTTGTCCTCAGGCAGCGAAGCGTTAGGACAATTTGTGCGCCGGCTTAGCTCAGTTGGTAGAGCAGTTGATTTGTAATCATCAGGCCAGGGG
>JAZKFK010000239.1:0-2617 GCA_040386475.1 Pseudomonadota bacterium
GGATCGCGATTGGCGTGGGCGTGGTGGTGCTGGCGCTCAGCCCCATCGTGAAGCGGTGGATGCACCTAGATACGCTGGCGAATAATCGCGAGGGGTGAGCGACCCTTCGCCGTGAAGTGTGCTAGATCAAGGTTCGCGGATCAAGCAGTGCAGGGTCAATTGCCGGCAGATCGGCGGGCGGAACCGGTTCGGCTGGGGCGGCCCCGTTAAACTGGTGGAACACCCACTCAATTGTCAGTTGATCGGCACCGACCGTCGGCTGACCCGCATCATCAAGCGGCCGCGCGATAGTGGGCATAGTCCCGCAACTGGCGGCACGTTTCGACATCCACAACCGGGCTGCCGCTCGATTGACCGACCGTGCAGCCTGATATGTGCCCGGTGGTATCGATCTGCAGCGAAACGGTAACGGTGCCGACCATGTCGGGCATGCCCGAACTGACCGGACCGCCGACAAAGTTGCGTGACCATCTGCCACACAACGCTCCGGCCTTGTCACCGCACATCACTTCGTGCGCTTGGGCGGAACCGGCGAATATGGACAGCGAGGCCACCGCAGCAGCCAGCACTCTCACGCCCGCGCTTCCTCGATCCCAGCGCTGTTGTGGCGCAGCGCACTCAGCACTGTCTCGACGATATGCGGCGCAGTCAGGCCAGCCGCCTCGTATTGTTTGTCCGGCGTGTCGTGGTCCTGGAACACGTCAGGCAGGCGCAGGGTGCGGATCTTCAGGCCGGCATCCACCAGTCCTTCGTCACTCGCCATGGTCAGCACGTGGGCGCCAAGGCCACCAATGGCGCCTTCCTCCAGCGTAATCACCACTTCGTGCGTGGTGGCCAGCTTGCGGATCAGGTCGGCATCCAGCGGCTTGACGAAGCGCAGGTCCGCCACGGTGGTGGGCAAGCCGCGCGCATCCAGCTGGTCGGCCGCCTTCAGCGCCTCTGCCAGGCGCGTGCCGAGCGAGAGGATGGCCACCTTGCCGCCCTTGATATCACCACGCACCACGCGGCCCTTGCCGATTTCCAGCGCCTGCGGAACGTCCGGCAGCGCCACGCCAGTGCCGTTGCCGCGCGGATAGCGGAAGGCGATCGGCCCGCTGTCATGCAAGGCGGCGGTATAGGTCATGTGCACCAGCTCCGCCTCGTCCGAGGGGGACATGACCACCATGTTGGGCAAGCTGGCGAGGTAGGTGATGTCGAACGAGCCGGCATGCGTGGCGCCGTCCGCACCCACAAGGCCAGCGCGGTCGATCGCGAAGCGCACCGGCAAGTTCTGGATCGCCACGTCGTGCACGATCTGGTCGTAAGCGCGTTGCAGGAAGGTGGAATAAATCGCGCAGAATGGGCGCATCCCTTGCGCGGCAAGGCCGGCGGCGAAGGTGACCCCGTGCTGTTCGGCAATCCCTACGTCAAACGCGCGGGTCGGGTGCGCCTTGGCGAAGCGGTCCACGCCCGTTCCGCTGGGCATGGCGGCGGTGATGGCGCAGATCTTCGGATCGCTCTCGGCCAGCTTGGCCAGCGTATCGCCGAATACGTTCTGGTAAGCCGGGGGACCGCCCGCACTCTTCACCTGTTCGCCGGTGACCACGTTGAACTTCTGCACCCCGTGGTACTTGTCGCTCGCTTCCTCGGCCGGGGCATAGCCCTTGCCCTTTTGCGTCACCACATGGATCAGGCACGGCCCTTCGGCCGCATCGCGCACGTTTTCCAGCACCGGGATCAGCTGGTCCAGGTCATGCCCGTCAATCGGGCCGACGTAGTAGAAGCCCAGTTCCTCGAACAGCGTGCCACCCATGGCCATGCCGCGGGCGAATTCATCCGTCTTGCGGGCGGCCACGTGCAGCGGCTTGGGCAGCTTACGGGCGAACCGCTTAGCCAACTCGCGCAGGCCCAGGAATTTGCCCGAGGTGACCAGCCGCGCGAGGTAGCCAGAAAGGCCACCTACCGGAGGCGCGATCGACATGTCGTTATCGTTGAGGATCACCACCAGCCGGTTGCCCGCCTGTTCGGCATTGTTCATCGCCTCATAGGCCATGCCCGCGCTCATCGCGCCATCGCCGATTACGGCCACGGCCTTGCCGGGCACGCCGTTCAGCTTGTTGGCGATGGCAAAGCCCAGGCCGGCCGAAATCGAGGTGGATGAATGCGCCGCGCCAAACGGATCGTATTCGCTCTCGCTGCGCTTGGTGAAACCACTGAGCCCGCCCGGCTGGCGCAGTGTCCGGATGCGGTCACGCCGCCCGGTGATGATCTTGTGCGGATAGGCCTGGTGGCCCACATCCCAGATCAGCCGGTCAGTGGGCGTATCGAACACATAGTGCAGCGCCACGGTCAGCTCGACCACGCCAAGGCCCGAACCCAGGTGTCCGCCGGTGGTGCCGACAGCGTCGATCATCTCGGCGCGCAGCTCGTCCGCCAGCTGGCGCAGCTGGCCCTGCTTAAGCTGGCGCAGGTTGGCGGGAGTCTCGACCGTATCGAGGAGGGGAGTGTCGGGACGCGAAGTCATCAGACCGCCTTACAACGCGCCGATGTGTCTGTCGATGAAGGCAAATGGTCCATGTCGCAGGCGCGATCAGCCGGTGCAATCAGGGCACAGGCCGCGCAGTTCCACCACCGGGCG
>JAZKFK010000240.1:0-3646 GCA_040386475.1 Pseudomonadota bacterium
GATGGCAACCGGCGGCAACTGGTGGTGGCGGTCTATTCGATCGCCATGGGCGTGGGCTGCCTGGTGCCCGGCGCTTATGCCGACCGTTATGGCCGGCGCCCGATCCTGCTGCTGGCACTGGGCTGCTATGTCGGCTTTGCCCTGCTGGTGGCCGTGCTGCACGATTTCGAGATGGTGCTGCTGGCGCGCGTGGTTGGCGGCGTGCTGGCGGCAGGGCTGATGGTGGCGCCAATGGCGATCGTGCGCGACTTGTATGAAGGCGACCGCATGGCCCGCCTGATGAGCATTGTCGCCGCGGTGTTCATCACCGTGCCGGTGGTCGCGCCCAGCCTGGGGCAGGCGGTGCTGCTGGTGGCGGGCTGGCGCTGGATCTTCGTGACGCAGGCCGCGGTGGGCGCGCTGGCGGCGGTGTGGGTGTGGTATCGCCTGCCCGAGACATTGGCGCCGGAGAACAAGCAGGACATCAACCTGCCGGTGATCGCCCGCAACATGCATGCCGCGCTGATCAACCGCCAGTCGATCGGCTACGTCATCGGCACGCTGTTGGTGATGGCCGGGGTGTTCGGTTATGTGAACATCGCCCAGCAGCTGTACACCGAGCATTTCGGGGTCAGCGAACAGGCCTTCCCGCTGCTGTTTGGCGCCACGGCGGCGATGATGGCGGTGGCCAACATCACCAATTCGCGGATCGTGATGCGCTTTGGCGCGCGGCGCGTGTCGCATACCGGCATCTTCATCTTCATCGCGGTCAGCGCCATGCAGGTGTGGGCCAGCCATTACAGGCCCGGCCAGATCGAATGGTTCCTGCCGCTGATGGCGCTGAACCTTGGCCTGCTGGGGTTCCTGGGGGCCAACTTCGGTTCCATCGCGATGCAGCCGTTTGCCGCCATCGCCGGTGCGGCCAGCAGTGTGCAGGCTTTCTTCCGCATGTTCGGCGCGGCGATGGTGGGCCTGCTGATCGGGCAATTCTACGATGGCACCGCGCGGCCCTTCGCGCTGGCCTTGCTGATCTGTTCTACCCTCGCGCTTTCTTTCGTGCTGTATAGCGAGCGGGGGGTGCTGTTCCGGCGCCTGAATGTAAGACCGCCGAAGGAGCGCATCATACCGTGACACAAGCGCAGCCGTTCGATCTCATCGTCATTGGCGGGGGAGTGAACGGCGCGGGCGTGGCGCGCGATGCCGCCGGGCGCGGGGCCAGTGTCCTGCTGCTGGAAGCGGGCGACCTGGCCAGCGGGACCAGTTCCAAAAGCACCAAGCTGGTCCACGGCGGCCTACGCTATCTGGAATACGGCGAATTCGGCTTGGTGCGCGAGGCGCTGACAGAGCGCGAGGTGCTGTGGGAAATCGCCCCGCATATCGTGCGGCCGATGCGCTTCGTGCTGCCGGTCAACAAGGCCATGCGCGCGCACTGGAAACTGCGCGCCGGGTTGTTCCTGTACGATCATATCGGCGGCAAGGGCACGCTGCCGGGCAGCGAGGCGGTGTCGCTGATCGACCATGTGGCAGGGCAGGGCCTTTATTCCGAGATTACCAGCGGGTTCGTCTATTCGGATGCCTGGGTGGATGATGCGCGGCTGGTGGTGCTGAACGCGGTCGATGCCGCGCGGCACGGCGCCGTGGTGCGCCCGCGCTGCCCGGTGACGGCGATCGAGCGCGATGGCGAACTGTGGCGGGTGACGGCGGGCGGCGAGACGGTCACCGCCCGCGCGCTGGTCAATGCGGCAGGTCCGGCGGTGGATGACGTGGCGCGGCTGGCGGGCACGGCACCCAAGTATGCCGTGCGGCGGGTGCGCGGATCGCACATTGTGGTGCCCAAAATGTTCGATCACGACTTTGCCTACATCTTCCAGCAGCCCGACACGCGGATCTGCTTCGCCATCCCGTTCGAGGGGGATTTCACGCTGATCGGCACCACTGACGCCGACCATGACGGCCCGCTCGACAAGGTGGAATCCGATGCGGAGGAAGTCCGCTATCTGTGCGACGCGGTGAACCGCTATTTCGTGAAGAACATTACGCCCAAGGACATCGTGTGGTCGTTCGCTGGCGTGCGCGCCTTGGTGGACTTTGGCAAGGATCGTCCGGAAGCGGCTACGCGCGGTTACCGGCTGGTGCTCAGCGCGCCGGAGGAAGGCGCGCCCATGCTGGGCATCTATGGCGGCAAGATCACCAGCTATCGCGTGGTGGCGCAGGAAGCGGTGGACTTGCTCGCCACCCGCTTGCCGGTGCTGGAAGGCGAGCATTGGACCGACGTGGATCACTTGCCCGGCGGCGATTTCCCGCGCGATGCGCTGGGTCTGCTGACGTCGGAATTGAGCCGCGAGTATCCGTTCCTGGCTTCGGGCGATGCCGTGCGCCTGTCGCGGGCCTATGGCCTTGATGCGGTGACGTGGCTGGGCGCGGCGAAAAGCTGGGCGGACCTTGGCCGCAGCTTTGGCGGCGGGTTGAGCGAGGCCGAGGTACGCTACCTGCAGGACAAGGAATGGGCCAGGACGGCCGAGGACGTGCTGTGGCGGCGCACCAAGCTGGGCCTGCATCTGGATGACGGCGAACAGGCGGCCTTGCGCAAGTTTATGGGCGGCTAGGGCCTAACCCTCCGCCAGCGCCATCAGGTCGGTCCGGGTCCACTGGGGCAAGCGTGCCGGGACCGGCGGGCGATTGGCCAGCGCCTGCCCGAAAGCGCGTGCCACGTGGCCCAGCTTGGCGGCCTTGCTGGTGTAGACCCGGTGATCCCACGCCGCATTGCCCCGCGCCCGCACCTCGCGCCCGATCGCGCCATAGATGTTGGCGGCAGCCAGCACCGCCCAGCGGCTGCGGAATGGCAGCCTGGCCGCACCCACCCGCGCGGCAGCCTCGTGATCTTCGGCCAGATCGACCATCCGCCGCACCAGCATCACCAGTTCATCGCGATAGGCGGGCTTCATGTGTTCGCCGGGGGGAATGTCCATCTCCACCAGCCACTCTTCCGGCAGGTAGCAGCGGTCGGCAGCGTCATCCTCGCTCACATCGCGGGCGATGTTGTTGAGCTGGAAGGCCAGGCCAAGGTCGCAGGCGCGGTCGAGCGTTTCGCTGTCGTCGGCGGAAACGCCCATTACCCGCGCCATCATCACGCCAACCGCGCCGGCTACGTGGAAGCAATAGCGCATCAGGTCGCCCTCGGTGCGCGGGCGCCATTCGGCGGCGTCGAGCGCGAAGCCGTCAATCACGTCATCGGCCATCTCATGCGTCAGCCCGCATTCGGCGGCGACCTGGCCCAGCGCATCGAAGGCGAGATCGGCTGTCGGCTGGCCCTCGATGGCGCGGTGGCTGAGGATGCGCAGCGCCTCCACCCGGTCCTGCGCATCGGTGCCATCGTCATGCAGGGCACCGCCGTGGTCCTGCCCATCGGCAATGTCGTCGCACCGGCGGCACCAGGCATAGAGCAATTGCGCCCGCTCTCGCGTCTGCTTGTCGAACAATTGGCTGGCGCGGGCGAAGCTTTTGGAACCCTTGGCGATGGCCTGCGCCGCAGCCTCGACCAGTTCGGCCCGCTCATGCCCGCCACCCGCCACGCGCGGCGTCTCGCGCATGACGGCAGATGGGGTGTAGGTGCGGGTTCGCTTCAAAGATCGCCCCTCTTCACAGATCGCCCCTCTTCACAGATCAC
>JAZKFK010000240.1:3746-7627 GCA_040386475.1 Pseudomonadota bacterium
TTCACAGATCACTGGCCTTGATCTGCACGATCGAAGTCACCGGCTGGAACGCCGCCATCCGGTCCAGCAGGTCGGGCAAGGTTTCGGCATCGATGATGATGCCGCGATGCTGCGGGCGAATGAAGCCCACCTCGGCCATCTGGCGGTTGAAGGCGAGCAGCCCGTCATAGAACCCGAAGGCGTTGAGCAGGCCCACGGGCTTGGCGTGATAGCCCAGCTGCGACCAGGACACCGCCTCCCACAACTCGTCCATCGTGCCCACCCCACCGGGCAGGGTGATGAAGCCATCCGAGAGGTCAGTGAAAGCGCGCTTGCGCTCGTGCATGCCGGGAACCACTTGCAGTTCGGTACAATCGTGGTTGGCCACCTCCATGCCCTCCAGCGCCTCGGGAATTACCCCGATCACTTCGCCGCCGGCATCCAGCGCGCCATAAGCCACCGCGCCCATCAGCCCCAGCTTGCCGCCGCCATAGACCACGCCGATCCCCCGCTCCGCCAGCGTGGCGCCAACCTCACGAGCGAGGGCAACATAGCGCGGATCAGCCGGAGTGGCGGAGCCGCAATAGACTGCGAGGCGGGAGATCGGGACGCGTTGCATATTCGTGCTCATGCCCGGTCACTAGCCGATCATGTCCTCGATCATAAGCCCCGCCGTGGCCTTGGCGCTGCCGACCACGCCGGGGATGCCCGCGCCGGGGTGCGTGCCGGCGCCCACCAGGTAGAAGTTGGGCATCACATCGTCGCGGTTGTGGCCGCGGAACCAGGCGCTTTGCGTCAGCAGCGGTTCAAGGCTGAAGGCGCTGCCGAGGTGCGCCGACAAGTCGTGGCTGAAGTCCTTGGGCGTGTAGTGGAAGCTGGTCACGATCCGGTCGTGAATGTCGGGGATCAGGCGGCGGCCCACTTCGTCCAGCACGCGCTTTTCCAGTTGCGGGCCGACCACGGACCAATCGACCGGCATCTTGCCCATGTGCGCCACCGGGATCAGCGCATAGAAGGTGCTCTTGCCTTCTGGCGCCATGCTGGGATCGGTCACCGTGGGGTGGTGCAGGTAGATCGAGAAATCGGCCGGCAGCACGCCGTGGGTATAGATGTCATCCAGCAGCCCCTTATAACGCGGGCCGAACAGGATCATGTGCTGCGGAATGCCCGGCCACGTCCCCTCGATGCCGAAGTGGACCACGAACAGGCTGGGCGAGAACTTCTTGCGGGCAAGGCTTTTGGCATAGCTTTTCCCGCGCGGGGTGTGGCCCAAAAGGTCGCGGTACGAATGCATGATATCGCCGTTGCTGGCCACCGCGTCGAACCTGGCGGTCCAGCCCGATTTGGTGGTGATGCCGGTCACCTTGTTGCCGGTGTTCTCGATCCGCGTCACCGCATCGCCCAGCCGGATCTGTCCGCCCAGCCGCTCGAAATGGCGGATCATGCCGGCGATCAGGCGGTTGGTGCCGCCGCGCGTCCACCACACACCCCCATCCTTTTCCAGCTTGTGGATCAGGGCATAGATGGAGCTGGTGTTCATCGGGTTGCCGCCCACCAGCAGGGTGTGGAAACTCAATGCCTCGCGCAGCTTTTCGCTGCGGATGTACTTGGAAACCATCGCATAGACGCTGCGCCACGCCTGGTGCTTCATCAGCGCCGGGGCGGCCTTGATCATCGACTTGAAATCGAGGAACGGCACCGCGCCCAGCTTGACGTAGCCTTCCTCGTAAACCCCGGCGGAATAGCGCAGGAAGGCATCGTATCCGGCCACGTCTGCCGGATCGAGCTTCTCGATCTCGCGCCGCAGGCCCGCCTCGTCGTTCGAATAGTCGAAGTTGGTGCCATCGGGCCAGTTGAGGCGGTAGAACGGCATCACCGGCAGCAGTTCCACATCCTGCGCCATGTCGTGGCCGGTCAGGTCCCACAGCTCGCGCAGGCAATCGGGGTCGGTCACCACGGTGGGGCCGGCATCGAAAGTGAAGCCGTCCTTCTGCCAGTAATAGGCCCGGCCGCCGGGCTTGTCGCGCGCTTCCACCACGGTGGTGGCGATCCCTGCGCTCTGCAGGCGGATAGCCAGCGCCATGCCGCCGAAACCGGCCCCGATCACGCAGGCGGTGGGTTGCTTGGCAGAGGTCATGGCTTGGTGCTTTCGGCTTGGTGAATAAGGGGAGGGCGGTGGGTGAGGAGCGCCGTGATGGCGCGGTGAATGGGTACGGGTGGCTTGCCCACCAGCACGCGGGCCTTGTCGGCCCAGGTGGAGCGGGCGGTGTAGAACCGCTCTATCAGCGGTTGCGGCAGGCGATAGAACCGTTCGAAGATGGCTACCCGGCGGGCAGGCTGGGCGGCGCCGAACAGCATGTCGCCCAGTAGACGGTAGAAGCCGGTATTGCGCCAGTGGGCGCGGCTGCGTGCCGCCAGCCTGGCGGCCAGCTGGTCACCCGGCAAGTCGGCATCGGCGGCCACGGCCAGCGCGGTCTCCACCGCGAAAGGCAGGGTATAGCTGGTCAGCGGATGGGTGAATAACGCGCGCGCCCCGGCCAGCGCTACGCCGGGCGTGCCGACCTGCTGCAGGTAAGCCGCCGGATCGCCCCCGGTGATCACCGGCAGCACGCCGGTTTCAAACCCCAGGATGTCGCCCTCCCAGCCGTGCTGGCGGCAATAGGCGTCGATCCGGGAGGAAAGCGCCCCGCGGTCAAGCTCTGGCGTGTCCTGGTAATAGGTGTCCTCCACGAACAACTCATGCGCGCCCAGCGGCAGGACATAGACGAAGCGATAGCCGCCCACCTGCTCCACGCTGGCATCCATGATGATTGGCCGGGTCAGCCCGTGCGGCTGGTGGGTGCTGAGGTGGCGGCCCATGAACACCTGCCAGCCACCCTGCACGTGGGCGGAAGGGATAAAGCCGCGCGCGTCGATCACCTTGTGGGCATCAATCCGTTCGCCCCCTTCCAGCGTCACCCCGCGCGCGTCAAGCGCGGCGATGGTACGGCCGGTCATGATCGAGCCTTGCGGCAATTCGCGGTGCAGCGCGGCGGCAAAGTCGGCCGATCCGATCGAGCAGTACGTGGTGGCCAGCTGGCGGTTGTGGCCGGGGAAGACCACGGCGTTGCCGTGCTCCCAGTGGGTGGCGCGGATCGGGTCGAGCAGGTCTTTGCCGGCTTGCGAAAGGTCACTGGCAAACCAGCTCCAGCGGTGATTGCCGCCAAGCTCCGGCCCGGCCTCGATCAGCCGGAATGTCATGTCGGGCCGCTGCCGGGCAAGGGCCAGCGCGATCAGGCCGCCGGCCAGCCCGCCGCCCGCAATGGCAATATCACAGCTGCGTGGCGTCATGCGCATGGCCTTAGCCGATTGGGCAAAAGGCGCAATGATGGGACATAGTCGGTAGTTTGGGTCGGATGTGGCCTTGCCAAGTGCGACGCACCGCTAAACAAGAAGAGGCAAGCGGGGGGAATGGTAATGTTGAGCAAACAGGCCTTGTGGCCGGGCAAGCGGGCATGGATTGCGGCACTGGCGGTGTTCGTGGCGGCCGTGGCCATCCTGTTCGCGATGGACCGCCCGCCCCTATGCACCTGCGGCACCATCAAGCTGTGGCACGGCGTGGTCCAGTCGAGCGAAAACAGCCAGCACATCACCGACTGGTATGCCCCCAGCCACTTCACCCACGGCCTGCTGATGGCGGGCGCGGCGTGGCTGCTGTGGCGCAAGTGGCACCTGTTTGGCGGCAAGCCGGCGGCCTACGCGCTGCCCATCGCAGTCATCGTGGAAGCCGCGTGGGAAATTGCCGAGAACACGCCGCTGGTCATCAACCGCTATCGCGAGGCGACGATCAGCCTGGGCTATACCGGCGATTCCATCGTCAATTCCGCCGCCGACATCGGCTGGATGACGCTGGGCTTCCTGGT
>JAZKFK010000241.1:0-3091 GCA_040386475.1 Pseudomonadota bacterium
TGGCGTGACGGTTGATGCGGATCTGCTGGCTATGCTCTACGCCACGGCGGAAGATGATGCACGCTGGATGCCGGTACTGGACCAGTTATGCCGCCAGCTTGATGCCTCCAGCGCCGTGGTGCAACTGCTCGAAGAAGGTACGTCCGGCGTCAATGCGGTCTGGGTCGCACGCGACAGCCGATCATCGGCCAATTCCTCGCAGCATGATCGCTGGGTCAACAATGCCGACAATCCCCGCTTGCCCGCCCCCAAGGGACCGCCGCCTCCGCGCATAGCCTCTGTGCTAGAGATCGGCAGTGATGCGCGCCTGTTCGCAGATGACCCGGCTATGCTGACAGTGGTGCGGCAAAGGATTGCGCGAGCCGGCCTTGGCCAAGCGTTCTGGGCCAGCTTCCAGCTTTCCCCGCAGCGGCGCTTCAGCCTGATACTGCATCGCAAGGCGGGCGACCATCGCGATCTTGACGCGGGCGAGGAAGGGGCTCTGCGCCAGTTGTTGCCGCATATCCAGCAATCGGTGCGCATGGCGACCACTCTGGCCGACACCCGTTCGCGGGTGGAAGCACTGGAGCGCACCCTGCACCACGTGGACATCGGCATGCTGCTGTGCCGCGGTGACCTCTCCCTGCTGTGGGCCAACGTGGCGGCGCAGGAACTGCTGGCCGGATCGACGGCGATTGCGCTTGCCGGCGGCGCGCTGCTGCCCCGCGACCGGGGGGACGCAATCCGGTTGCGCCATCTGGTAAAAGCTGCGCTCGCGGGCGAAGGCGGCAACCTGATCGCCACGCTTGGCGCCGGCCACGATGTCCCGATTCACGTTCGCGCGGTGGGATCGTTCGACCGCAATGGCACCCGGATCGCTTCCTTGTACCTTTCAGGTCCGGCAAGTCCGTCCGCCCCTGACCCGCAGGATATTGCCCACCTGTTCGGCCTGAGCCCGGCCGAGGCGCGGCTGACGGCAGCCATTGGCGCAGGCAAGACGGTGGCCGAATATGCCGAGGAAGCCGGCATCGCGGTGGGCACCGCGCGCAACCAGCTTAAGCAGGTCCTGTCCAAGACCTATACCGACCGGCAGGCCGATCTCGTCCGCGTGCTTTCCGGTTCGGTGCTGGCCCGCACCCGTCACTGAAGAAAAAGTCGTCCGCTTCAGCGGCGATGTCCCATTTGGGACATGACGATCTCCTCGGAACCTCCGATTTCCGTGCGCAGGGGTGCCGTCGACTGGTGGTGCCCGAAGAACAGGATCGCGGCAGCGGATGTCGCGCCAGAGGGGATCGGCAATGAGCAGGGCGTATCTGAAGACGAGTGGCAACAACGGGCGGCGGAGCTTGCTGGCAGGGGGTGCGTTGCTGCTGCTCGCCAGCGTTCCGGCCCATGTGCAGGCGCAATCCGCGGAGGCTGAGGAGCCCCCGCTGGATGCCATCATCGTCACGGCGCAGCGCCGCGCCGAGAACCTCCAGGATGTGCCGCTCGCCGCGACCGCCATCACCGGTGATGCGCTGGAAGACCGCGGCGTATCGCGCTTGGCCGATCTGGAGATTGCCGCGCCCGCGCTGTCGATCACCGATGCAGGCGAGACGCTGTCACTCAACATTCGCGGCATTGGCCTGTCGAGCAACCTGCCCAGCGTCACCAACGGCGTGGCGCTGTACATGGACGGACTGTTCCAGGCGCAGATCGTCAACGGGGTGCCGTTCTATGACATCGCCAATGTCGAAGTACTGCGCGGGCCGCAGGGCACGCTGGTGGGCAACAATTCCACCGGCGGAGCCGTGTTCATCAACTCTGTCGATCCCTCGCTCTCGGGCATTTCGGGGTATGTCCGCGCGGGCCTGGGCAATGCCGACCGCCGGGAAGGCGAGGCGGCAGTCAACCTGCCGCTGACCGACACCCTGGCAATCCGTGCTGCCGGGCTGATCCGCGCCCGCGACACGTTCTATACCGATGTCGGCCCGTTCGATAACCAAGCCGGCAAGCTGGACGAGCGCAGCGGCCGCGTCGGCCTTCTGTGGCAGCCCGGCGCCTTCCGGGCCCTGCTAAAAGCGCAGCTGACCGATCGGGAAAGCGGTGGCTTTGCCTATCGCCCGGCAGACGGGACAGCCTTTGCCGCGGCCCGCGTGGGCGATGCCTTCACCCTCAGCTACGACGTGCCGACCGCGCAGGAGGAGCGCGCCTTCCAGACTTCGCTCGAACTGGAATATGAGCTGGACGGCGGCGTACTGATCCGCTCGCTCAGCGGCTACCAATTCAAGCGCAACACCTATTACCAGGATGCCGATGCCTCGCAGGTGCCGATCTCGCCCACGGGCGGGGTGGTGATCGACTATTTCGCGCGTGACCGGCAGCTCAGCCAGGAAATCAACGTCATTTCGCCCACCGATGGGCGGTTCGACTGGATCCTGGGGGCCTATTATCAGGATGCAGACATCCTGGTCGATTTCATCCAGGTCTCGCCGCGCCCCCAGGTCGATTACGTGCCCCGCCAGGATCGCGATACCTACGGCCTGTTCGGCCAGGGCAACTATGCGTTGAACCAGCAAGTGGAACTGCAGCTTGGCCTGCGATGGTCACGGGTGACCACATCGGGCACCGGCGCGGTGATTATCGGCAACGGCGATCCGGACTTTCCGCCCGGCGGTGTGCCGGTGGCCGACCTTTCGGGCAGCAATGAAAGTTCGCGCATGACGGGCAAGCTGGCGCTCAACTGGCAACCGGATGACGACAACCTTTTCTATGCCTTCGTGGCGCGCGGTTTCAAGCCGGGTGGCTTCAATTCGCAGGTGTCGGAGTTTCTTCCCGAAAACGTCTGGGACTACGAATTCGGCTGGAAGGGCACGCTGGCCGATGGCCGGCTGCGAGCGCAGCTTGGCGCCTTTTACAATGATTACAGCAATATCCAGTTCGACATTCTCGATCCAGCCAGCGGTGTGACCGGCGTAACCAACATCGGTTCGGCCACGGTGAAGGGACTGGAAGCGCAGCTGCAAGCCCGGTTCGGTGCTCTCGCCCTTTATGGCGGTGTGGCCTATACGGATTCGCGCATTGACGGCCTGACCTTCGTCAACGCCCGCCTGTTGCCGCCAGGCCAGCTGGG
>JAZKFK010000242.1:0-5972 GCA_040386475.1 Pseudomonadota bacterium
GCCGAATACGGCTTCCGCCTGCCCAGCTGCATCGACAACCGCCCGCTGCGCTTCAACGAATGGGACGCAATGCGCCCGCAGACCTTTGCCGTTTCCGCCACGCCGGGCGGCTGGGAAATGGACCAGACCGGCGGCGTGTTTGCCGAACAGGTGATCCGCCCCACCGGCCTGATCGACCCGCCGGTGGAAATCCGCCCTACCGAGGACCAGGTGCAGGATTGCATCGTGGAGGCCAAGAAGGTGGCCACGCTGGGCTATCGCACGCTCGTCACCACCCTCACCAAGCGCATGGCGGAGGACCTGACCGAGTTCATGCACGAGCAGGGCGTGCGCGTGCGCTATATGCACAGCGATGTAGAGACGCTGGAACGCATCGAGCTGATCCGCGACCTGCGCATGGGCGTGTATGACGTGCTGATCGGCATCAACCTGCTGCGCGAAGGGCTCGACATTCCCGAATGCGGGCTGGTGGCCATTCTGGATGCCGACAAGGAAGGCTTCCTGCGGTCAGAAACGTCCTTGATCCAGACTATCGGCCGCGCCGCGCGCAATGTGGATGGCAAGGTGATCCTTTATGCCGATCGCATCACCGGCAGCATGGAACGGGCAATGGCCGAAACCGACCGCCGCCGCGAGAAGCAGAACGAGTATAACGTCGAGCACGGCATTACGCCCACCACGATCAAGCGCCAGATCCAGGACATCGTGGCCCACACCGCCAGCCGCGATGGCGTGCTGGTGGAGATCGATGCCGAAGGGGCCAACAACCTCGTCGGCCACAACCTGCGCAGCCATATCGAGGACCTGGAAAAGAAGATGCGCAACGCCGCCGCCAACCTGGAGTTCGAGGAGGCGGGCCGCCTGCGCGACGAAATCCGCCGGCTGGAAGCCGACGAACTGGGCTTGCCTGCCCCGCATGCGCAGTCAAAAGCGCCGATGGTCGGCCGCAGCAACGAAGGGCGGCCAGGCACGCGCAAGGGCAAGTACGGAAAGGTGCAGAAGAAGTGGGGCAAGTGAGGGCGGCGCTGCTGCTCGCCATCCCTCTGCTCGCCGGTTGCGACCGCGGAGAACCGGTGCAGCGGGTGGAATTGCATGAGGGTGCCGCGGCGCGTCCGGTGGTGATGGCGGAATCGCCCGATACCACCAACGCCGCATGGCAAGTTGCGTCGGGCGGCCAGGCGCTCAACTATGGCAATCCGGGTGGCAAGGTGCTGCTTACCCTCGCCTGCGATCCTGCCACCACGCCGCCCAGGCTCACCGTGATCCGCCACGCGCCCGCGCTGCCCGGTCAAAGTGCGCTGTTCCCCGTGATCGGCAACGGCATGCGCAGCCGTTTCCCGGTCGATGCGGCGCTGGCAGACAATGAATGGCGCTGGCAGGTGACACTGCCCGCCGAAGACCCGCAGTGGGACGTGTTCACCGGATCACGGCAACTGCTCGCCACGCTGCCGGGCGGCGGGATGCTCGACATTGCGGGCAGCCGGATGCCGGGTGCGTTTGTCACCTGGTGTCGGTCTGGCGGTACTTCCGTGTTGCCGCGCGAGCAGGATTTGCCACCGCCAGACCAGACCCGCGCACCGCCGTCGCGTCGCGCACTGGCGCGCGAAGCAGCTAGCGCGCGTTAGCCAGGTCGGCCAGCATTGCGGGCGTCAGCACTTGCGGCAGTTTCTGACCCTCGCCGCCACCTTGTCCATCATTGTTGGCCGGATACCACATGTACAACGGCACACCCGCTGCGCCGTGCTGGGTCAGGAAGCGGGTGATCGCCTCGTCGCGCACGGTCCAGTCGCCGCGCATGGCCACCACGCCAGCCTCAGCGAACGCCGCGCGGGTGGTCTCGCGCTCGATCGCGACGCTTTCGTTGACCTTGCAGGTCACGCACCAGTCGGCAGTGAACCAGACAAACACCGGACTGCCGGAAGCGCGCGCCTCGGCCAGTGCGGCTTCGCTGAACGGTACGGGATCGAGCAGGCTTTGCTCCGTCATTGCGGGCCGCTCGAACGTCTGCCACGCCGATACCGCCAACAGACCCGCCGCCAATACTGCGCCCATCGCCGTGGCGGTCAGTGCCCGCTTGCGGGCATGCGCCGCCATCACCAGCATCAGCGCGACGGTGATTACCAGCAGCGCGAACTCCTGACCTCCCAGGCGCCAGCACAACCAGGCCAGCGCCAGCGCGGTAAGCCCCATCGGCACGGCCATTACCTTGCGGAAGGTGTCCATCCACTTGCCCGGCTTGGGCAGTCGGCTCCGCAAGGAGGGCACGAACCCCAGCAGCAGAAATGGCAGCGCCAGCCCCAGCCCCAGAACGGCGAACAGCAGCATGGCGGACAGCGGTGGCAGCAGCAGCGCTGCGCCCAGCGCAGCGGCCATGAACGGCCCGGTGCATGGTGTGGCGACGAATGCGGCCAGCAGCCCCGTGGCAAAGGACGAGCTGGGCCCACCGCTGCGGGTGAATGACAACGACGGAACTTCGAATATTCCGGCAAAATTGGCAGTGATCAGCACGGCTAGAACCAGTAGCGCGGCGACCACGCCCGGCTCCTGCAGCTGGAACGCCCAGCCCACCTGCTCGCCGCCCGCGCGCAGCACCAGCAGCAAGCCGCCGATGGCGAGGCAGGCCAGCATCACGCCTGCGGTATAGGCCAGCGCCTCGCGCTTGGCGCCGGCTGCGCTTTCGCCCGCACGGGCCAGCGTCATGGCTTTCAGGCTCAGGATCGGGAACACGCACGGCATCAGGTTCAGCAGCAGGCCGCCCGCCAGTGCCGCCAGTACCAGCGACCACAGCGGCGCCTCGCCCACCGGTTCGCTGCCAGCGATGGGCTCGCCCCCGGTCGGCACCTCTCCGGGCGCAGCGACAAAGCGGATGCCGTTGCCTTCCGCGCCGAAGGCCAGGATGCCGCTGATCTCGCCCAGCGGGACAAACTGCGCTTGCGGTGAATTCGGCGGCAGGACCAGCGGCTTCAACGGCACTTCGGCCACCAGCAGGTCACCCACGCGGGAAAAAGCCTGCCGGCCTGCATAGGCCACGCGGGCCTCAGCTGCGATGCGGTCCTGCCCCATGAACAGGTGCGGATCACCCAGCGCCATGCTGGCGGGCAGCGGAATGGCAATGCGCAGCCGATCCCCGGCAACGGCGAACGTGGCGGGCCGGTCGATCAGCGGAGGCAACGCGGCGCGGTAGGTGTCGAACGGGTTGTCGCCCGGCGCCAGTTGCGGGAAACGCAGGGTCAGTTCTGCCTGTTCGGGCACGCAAATCTCGTCGGTGCAGGCAAGCCAGTTGGCAGTGAGCGTGATCGGCACGATATTGGCGACGGCAGCGCTATCAGGCACGCTGATCGGCACGAGCACGGCATAGTCGCCCTCGTAAACGTGGTTCATCAGCCCCTGGATCACCAGCCGCTGCGGCACCGGATACAGCGGCTCACCTGCCTGCCAGCCTTGCGGCAGGGTCCATTCCAGCCGCATGCCCAGCCCAGCATCGCCGGGATTGGACCAGTAGCCATGCCAGCGGGGCTTGGGGCGGAACACCAGCGCCACCGTCAGCGTCTCACCCGGCACCGGCGCATGTTCGGCCACCAGATCGGCGGCGATGTTGTTCTCGCGGACTGGTTGCGCGGCCACAGGTACTGCCAGCGCCATCGCCAACGCGGCCAGCAGATACCGGATAAAGGCCATGAGACTTGCGCGCGCCATGCGCCACGATCTAGGGACCACAATCATGAGCGACAAGCGCGATCTCCTGATCCTCGGCGGCGGCCTGGTGGGCATGACCATGGCACTGGCAGCGGCCCGCGCGGGCCTGTCCAGCCACGTGGTTGACCGGGCCGATCCCGCAGAGCTGACGGCCGAGGGTTTTGACGGTCGCGCCAGCGCCATTTCCACTGCCAGCTGGAACCTGTTCACCAACATTGGCTTTGCCGATGCGCTGGAGCCGTTTGGCTGCCCCATTGCCTCGATCGCTGTGACTGACGGGATGAAGCCGGGACGGATCGATTTCCAGCCTGCGCCGGAGGATGGCACCCTGGGCCGCATGTTCCCCAACCGCACCTTGCGCCTCGCGCTGTTCGAGGCTGCCGGGCGTGAACCGCTGATTACCCGCCACATGCAGGCCCACGTAATCGATCGCCAGCGCGGCGAACACGGCGTCTCCGCCACGCTGGCCGATGGCACAGTGCTCCACGCCAGCCTGATGGTCGGCGCGGAAGGGCGCATGTCGCCCACCCGCGAGGAAGCGGGCATCACCATGGCGCACTGGGATTACTCGCACCGCGCGCTGATCGTCGGGCTGACGCATTCCAAGCCGCACGACAACGTGGCGTGGGAAATCTTCTATCCTGCCGGGCCTTTCGCCCTGCTGCCGCTGCTGGACGAAGCCGATGGTACGCACCGCAGTGCGCTGGTGTGGACCGTGGCCGAGAAGGACGCGGAAGGTGTGCTGGCCATGCCACGCGAAATGCTGCTGGCCGAAGCGCAGCAGCGCACCCACGGCGTGCTGGGCACGCTGGCGCTGCATGGCGAGGTCAGTTCATGGCCGCTCAGCTTCCAGCACACCGTCACCCTTACCGCGCCGCGCATGGCGCTGATCGGCGATGCCGCACACGGGATGCACCCGATTGCCGGGCAGGGCCTCAACCTGGGCCTGCGCGATGTGGGCACGCTGGTCCATGTCTTGACCGAAGGCATGCGGCTGGGCCTCGATCCTGGCGATGCGCAGCTGCTCAAGCGTTACCAGGACTGGCGCGCACTCGATTCGCTGATGGTGATGAGCGCCACCGATGGGCTGACACGGCTGTTCGGCATTCCCGGCCGTTTGCCCAGCGCTATCCGCCGCTTCGGCATGGGTCTGGTGCAGCGCACTCCGCCGCTGAAGCGCTGGTTCATGGATGAGGCGCGCGGCGTATCGGGCCAGGTGCCCGAATTGCTGAAGGGCTAGTGCGCGCGGTTCGCCGCGTCCTGCGCTGCCTGATTGATTTGCGTGGCCTGCAAGGTGCGCGGTTCAGCTACCGAGGCGGCTTCCAGCACTTCCAGCGCGCGCTGGGCATCGGCATAGGCCTGCGCCTGCCGCAACCAGTCACCCGCCAGCGGCGCACCGGGCAATTGCCGCACTTCACCGATGGCGCGTTCCACCTGACCGTTAGCCAACGCCGCGCGGGCGCGCTCGAGCCGATCCTGCGCCACGGGCGAAGGTGTATCCTCACTGCGGATTGCGAACAGCCGCGATGCCTGCGCCTGGATGCGCGCAAGCAGGCTGGCCTCGGCGGGCATTTCCTCCAGTTGGCCACCCAGCGCATCCAGCCGCACCAGCAGCTCATCAAGCGAGACCGGATTGGCCGCCGCGTCGATCACGGTCTGCACCGCGTTGGGGTGCGTTTCCGAAAAGCGCAGGCGCAACTGGTCGGCCAGATAGCCCAGCGGCTGGCCCCGTTCGAGCGCCCGGCGCGAGGCGAAGGCGATCAGCATGTTTTCCGACCGTACGGCAAAGCTGGCGGCGGCTTGCGATTGCACTTCCAGATGCGTCAGCTGCTGTTCCAGCGCCGCCACCCGGCTGTCGATCCCGCCAGCCTGCTGCTCCACTTGCTCCACCCGCTCGGCCACTTGCACGGCAGCGCTGGTGGTCGCCTGCTGGGCCGGAAGCGCACTGCCAAGCGGCGCACGTGCCACCGGCGGTTCTTCACGTGAGACCGAGAACAGGTCGCTCAGCCGCCATTCGCCACCGCGCAACAACAGGAAAGTGAGACCGATCCCCACCAGGAATGCGGCCAGAACACCCAGCAACACCCCGCGCACGCCGCTGCGGCGGCGCGTTGGGTTGTGGCTGGTAAAGGAGGGGGTTTCGTCCATGTGTTACCCTTGCGACCCTACCCTTGCGACCTTTGCGCCGTTTTGGCGATCTTCAGCAAGGTTGGCGACCTTACTGGCACATCTGTGCGGCCAAGGCCACCAGCTCGCGTTCGCGCGGTTCGGAGGCA
>JAZKFK010000243.1:0-6704 GCA_040386475.1 Pseudomonadota bacterium
ACACCGTGCGCGAGGCGGCGCGGGTGATGAAGGCGAACGAGAAGAACGGGCAGCGCAGGGGCGGTGCCATCGTCATCACCAGCAGCAATGCGGCCGAAGTGAACGAGGCGATCGTGGGCGTGCCCTATATGGCCGCCAAGGCCGGCGTTAAGCACTTTATGCGCCACGCGGCTTATGAACTGGCCGCCTATGGCATCCGCGTCAACGCCATCGCGCCGGGCCCGTTCGTGACCAATATCGGCGATGGCTGGGTGAAGAAGAACCCCGCCGCCAAGGCTGCGTGGGATGATCTGGTGCCGGTGGGCAAGATGGCCGAAACCTACCAGATCAAACCGCTGGCGCTGCTGCTGGCCAGCGATGCGGGCAGCTATATGACCGGGGCCCACGTGATGATCGACGGGGGCATGCAACTTGGTCCCGTGAAGCCCCTGAACGACTGAAGCTCCGAACGATTAAGGACAAGACCATGACTACCACCGCACAAGCCGCCATCTGCCGCGGGCACGACCATCCCTTCACCATCGAGCCGGTCGAACTGGCAGATCTTGCCCCTGACGAAATCCTCGTCCGCGTGGTCGCCTGCGGGATCTGCCACACCGATCTGGCCGTGCGCGACGCGCAGTTGCCGGTGCCGCTTCCGGTTGTGCTGGGCCATGAAGGTGCCGGCATCGTGGAAGCCGTCGGCAGCGGCGTGACCAGTGCCAAGCCGGGCGACCGGGTAGTGATGAGCTTCAATTCGTGCGGCCACTGCCCCAGCTGTGATGTGGACGCGCCGACCTATTGCTACAACTTCTTCCCGCACAACTGGAGCGGCGCGCGGGCCGATGGCACGCCCACCATGCACCACAATGGCGCACCGATGGCCGCCAACTTCTTCGGCCAGTCCACCTTCGCCAGCCACGCGATTGCCCATGAACGCAACACCTTCGTGCTGCCCGCACGGTTCAATGCGATCCCGCTGGACATGATCGCCCCCATCGGCTGCGGGCTGATGACCGGCGCGGGTGCGGTGCTCAATGCCATGCAGGTGCGCAGCGGTCTGCCTATCGCGGTGTTCGGCGCCGGCACCGTGGGCATGGCGGCGATCATGGCGGCCAAGATTGCCGGCGCGAACCCGATCATCGCGGTCGACGTGAACGACAGCCGCCTTGCGCTGGCCAGGGAACTGGGCGCCACCCACGTGTTCAACGCCAAGGACGATGCGCCGGGCAAGATCAGGGCGCTGGTGCCGCAGGGGCTGGGCTATGCCTTTGACACCACCGGCATCAACAAGGTGATCGAGTACGCGTGGAACCTGCTGGCCCCCAAGGGTATCTGCGGCATCGTGGGGGCCAGCGATCCAACGCACAACCTGACCTTCAACGAAGCTGCCTTCATGGGCGGCGGGCGCACCGTCATGGGCATCCTTGGCGGCAACAGCGATGGCGCACCGTTCCTGCTGGAACTGCTGGACCACCACCTGGCGGGCAATTTCCCGTTCGACCGGCTGATCGGCCACTTCGACTTTGCCGAGATCAACGAGGCGATCGAGGCCAGCGAGGCGGGCCACGTGGTCAAGCCGGTGCTGCGGATTTCACCAGAATGATTGGCAGAGTAGTGCGCTGGCTGCTGGCCCCGCTGGCGCTTGCGCTGGCCCTGCCCGCCGCCGCGCAGGACGCCGCATCGCCGCCGCTGAAGGTTGAAGTGCTGCGCACCAGTGCTGGTTCGCTCCACGTCAATTCCGCGCTGATCATGGGCGAGCGGGAGGCCGTACTGGTCGATCCGCCGTTCACCCTTGCCGATGCGCACCGCGTGGCGGCGATGGTGCTGGATAGCGGGCGCACGCTGACGCACATTTTCGTCACGCACGACCATCCGGACCACTTCTTCGCCATGCAGGTGCTGGCCGAGGCTTTCCCCGATGCACGGATCGTGGCCCATCCCGTGGTGGTGGCCGATATCTGGCGCTCGCTGCCGTTCAAGGTGGTCCGCTGGAGCCCCGGCCTTGGTGCCAACGGCCCCGCCTACCCTTCCGCCCCGCAGGCGCTGGCGGAAGACCATATCATGCTGGAAGGGCACGAACTGCGCGTGCTGGGCCCGATGCAGGGCGACCATGTCCATTCCACCGCCCTGTGGGTGCCCGATATCCGGGCGCTGCTGCCCGGTGACCTGGTGTTCAACGAAGTACACCTGTGGCTGGGCGAACACGATGCCGCCGCCGTTACCCGGTGGAGCGAAAGCGTGGGCCAGTTGCTGGCGCTCGATCCTGCGATCGTGGTCGCCGGCCATGCCCGCCCCGGTCTGCCGGATGATGTTTCCGGCCTCGCATTCACCCGCGATTACCTCGCCGCCTGGCCGCAAATGGTCGAGCAGGCGCAGGGCTCGGCGCAATTGCAGGCGCTGGTGCGCGCCCGCTTCCCCACCACCATCGACGTGCTGGGCGATTTCATCCTTGGCAATTCCAGCCAGGTGGCCGAGGGCGAACAGCCGATCTGGACCGAGTAGGACTGTCTAAAGGATTTTTGGCCAATGAAAGCCGTCACCTTCCAGGGCCTGCACACGCCGCTGAAGTTCGAGGATATTGCCGATCCCACGCCGGGCGAAGGCGAACTGGTGGTCAAGGTGGGCCGCTGCGGCATCTGCGGCAGCGACCTGCACATGACCGAGGACGCGGCCTACGGCTGCAAGCATGGCGACGTGCTGGGCCACGAATTTGCCGGTGAAGTGGTGGCGCTGGGTAAAGGCGTCACAGCCAACAAGGTGGGCGACCTCGTCAGCGTGATCCCGTTGAAAAGCTGCGGCCAATGCGAACATTGCCGCAAGGGCGAGGTGCAGTGGTGCAGCCAGTTTGGGCTGCAAGGCGGCGGCTATGCCGAATATGCCGTCACCCGGCCCAACCAGTGCGTCACCCTGCCCGCCGACCTGTCGCTGGATGACGGCGCGATTATCGAACCGCTGGCGGTGGCCCTGCACGGCGTCAACTTGTCCGGCCTGAAAACCGGCGACAAGGTGCTGGTGCTGGGCGCGGGGCCCATCGGCCTTGCTGTAGCCTTCTGGGCGCGACGCTTTGGCGCTGCCCGCGTGGCGGTGCAGGATATCGCCAGCTTCCAGCAGAAGCGCGCAACGGCCATGGGCGCTGATGCCTTCGTGGTTGATCCGCAGGATCCCGTCGGCAGCGCCGAACGCGCGCTGGGCGGCAAGGCCGATATCGTGTTCGAATGCGTGGGCCTGCCCGGCCTGATCGCGCAAGCGGTGGAACAGGTGAAGCCGCGCGGCACGGTGCTGCTGCTGGGCCTGTGCACCAAGCCGGATACGTTCAATTCGTTCGCCATGCTGAGCAAGGAAGTGAAGCTGGTCACCAGCGCCTTCTTCACCGTGCCCGAATACGAAGCCTCGCTGGCCGCGCTGGAACAAGGCGCGCATGCCACGCAGCTGCTGGTGACCGATACCATCAGCCTGGCGGATACGCCTGCGGTTTACGAAAGCCTGAAACGCCGCACCGAAGCGTGCAAGGTGATGATCGCTCCATGAGCGCCGCATGAGTGAAAAGGCGCGGCTGACCCGCGGCTCCATCGCCGGGCACCTGCTGCACCAGACCACGCCGATGATCGTCGGCGTCACCGCGATCATGTCAATCGGGCTGGCCGATGCCTATTTCGTCGGCCAGTTGGGCGCCAGCGAACTTGCTGCGATGAGCTTCATCTTCCCGGTCACCACGGCACTGGGCAGCGTGGGCGTGGGGGTGATGGTCGGCACCGCTTCGGTGGTGGCGCGCGCTATTGGCGCAGGCGACGAGGATCGCGCCAGCCGCTGTGCTGCGCTGGGGGTTATGCTGGGCCTGGTCACCGGGCTGGTGGCCGCGCTGTGCCTGTGGCTGGGGCATGATGCGCTGTTCGCAGCGATGGGCGCGCAAGGCGTGATGCTGCAGCACATCGCCAGCTACATGCTGCCTTACGCGATCGGCTTTCCGCTGCTGCTGTCGATCTCGGGCCTCAACGGCGTGCTGCGCGCGCAAGGCGCGGCGCGGCGCAGCACCTTTGTCTCGATCACCTTTGCGCTGACCAACATCGTGCTCAATCCGCTGCTGATCCACGGTGGCCTTGGCATTCCCGCCTACGGCATGGCGGGCGCGGCCTATGCCACAGTCATTGCCTGGCTGGTGGGCTGCGCGGTGGGCCTGTGGATGGTCCAGCAGGGCGAAGTGCCGGCGCATCCCGCGCTGCTTACACAAGGCAAGCTGGGGCCGGACTTGCGCGCCGTGCTGCGCGTGGCCCTGCCCGCTGCCTTCACCAATTCGATCAACCCCATCGGGCTGGCGGTGATGACGGCAGCGCTGGCCGGAGCGGGCGAGGCGGCGGTGGGCGGCTTCGGCGTGGGCGGGCGGCTGCAAATCCTTGCCGTCGTCCCGCTGCTGGGCCTGTCGGGCTCCATCGGCGCCATCGTGGGGCAGAACTGGGGTGCCGGCCTGCATGATCGGGCGCGGCTGGCGGTGGTGCAGGCGGGCCTGTTCTGCATCTTCTATGGCCTGGTCGCTGCGCTGGCGCTGTACTTTGCCCGCGGCTGGCTGGCGGGCCTGTTCACCGATGATCCGGCGACCATCGCCGCCGCCATGCGCTATCTGTCGATCTCGGCATGGGGCTATGCCGCTTATGGCCTGTTCATCATGGGCAACGGCGCCTTCAACGCGGTCGACCGCGCGGGCACGGCGATGGCGCTGTCACTGGCGCGGGTGCTGCTGGTGATGGTGCCGTTTGCGCTGCTGCTGCGGCCCACGTGGGGGCCGGACGCGGTCTATGCTTCAGAGCTGGTTGCCAACCTGGCTGGCGGCGCGCTGTCGATGGCGCTGGCGTGGTACTATCTGTCCCACCGCCAGCGCCAATCGGGTAATTAATTAAGCGGTTGCGACGACCCGAAGAACAGCGCCTGGGCAATCGCCGCGCGCACCGACTCTTCCTTGAACGGCTTGGTGATCAGGTAGGTCGGCTCGGGCCGGTCGCCGGTCAGCAGGCGTTCCGGATAAGCGGTGATGAAGATCACCGGCACCGATGCCAGCGCCAGGATATCGGCCACCGCATCGAGGCCAGACGAGCCATCGGCCAGCTGGATATCGGCCAGCACCAGGCCCGGCATCGACCGTTCGACCACTTCCCGCGCCTGCGTGCGAGTAGCCGCAGTGCCGCAGATTTCATGGCCCAAGCCGGCCACCAGGTCTTCCAGCTGCATCGAGATCAGCGGTTCGTCCTCAATGATCAGCACGCTGGTGGAGCTGTCGCGGTCAATGTCGGCCACGGCGGCGGCAGCCAGTTCGGTGATTTCGTCCACCGTCAGGTCCATCACGGCAGCCGCTTCGGCGGGCGAGAAGTCTTCCAGCGTGGTCAGCAAAAGTGCCTGCCGGCTGACAGGAGTGACGCGTTCCAGCCGGTGATGCGTGGCCAGTTCGTGGAACGAGGTGCTGCCGGCACTCGCCGATTCCACCTGGGCGCTGGTCCACAGCCGCGAAAACGCCCGATACAGCGGAACCCTTCCGCCAGCGAGCGATTGGGCAAGTGAAGTATCAGCCAGAGCGGCTTCCAGCGTGGCACGGACATAAGCGTCGCCCGAAGTCTGCGACCCGCACAAGGCGCGGGCGTAGCGACGCAAATAAGGCAAGTGAGCGGCAACTTCAGCGCCGATTGTCATATGGAACCCTTCCCGAATAGATCCTGTCCCGCCTAACAACCAAAAATGCGAAAGGTTCCCGCGGGAACCAGCAGATAGGCAGGCGCCAGCCATAGCAAAAATTTTTGCGCCGAGCGGAACCATATCTGCGGTCGATCATTTCATCATTGTCACCGCCCGAGACCCCCCTCCCGTCCAAACGGCCGGTGACACGATCCCACAAGGCCCTCGTCCACCCCCCGGACGAGGGCCTTGATTTTTTGCGCCAGAGGACACGGCAGGGCAGCGCCCTGATCAATTCACGCTGCAATGGATGGGTTCAGCGCAGCGCCTCACGCAAGCGGCCGACCAGGCCGGTAGGCGCCACCTGCATCAGCTCCGCCGCCAGCAACGCCGTGTCATACGGCTTGGCAAACACCGGACCCAGCCGGCGCACATCGTCGGGGATGCTTTCGGGCGAACCGGTGGAAAAGGCGATGCGCGGCGGGCGCGCGCCCAGCAGGCTGACCATTTCGGCCAGCGCCCAGCCATCATCGCGATCGGTCAGGTGAACATCCAGCACCACTGCATGGGGCGTCCAGCTTTCCAGCGCGGCCGCCGCCTCGGTCATGCCGCGGCAGATTACGACGTCGGCTGCTCCGGCATGGCGCAGCGCGGCTTCCAGTTCCATGGCCAGCAAAGGATCGTCTTCCACCACCATCACCCGCTTGCCTTTGCGGCGCGACGGGCGCGGCGTTGATGCCGATGGGGTATCACGCGTGATGGTCATGGTCCGGAAAATCCCGCGGGTTTGCCGGTGCAACCCTTGCCGGACCTAACGCGGGCTGGCCTGCGCGGTTCCCGGACACATCAGAGCGGCTTTTGCCAGATCGTATATTCGCGGTTCTTGGTCGCCTCGATCGCATTGGCGATGGCCACCATGCCCTGGTTGTCCTCCAGCACCCAGCCCACTTCCGCCCGGCGCGCGCCGCATTCGGCCACGGCGTAGCGACGGATGTACTCGATCATCATGAAAGCCAGCTGGCTGGCCATGCGGCTGTTCTGCAACTTGGTGACCACGCCCATCA
>JAZKFK010000244.1:0-5399 GCA_040386475.1 Pseudomonadota bacterium
GGGCCGAGAAGGCGGGGCACGGCGCTGATCCGGCGAGCCAGGAGACCTGTTGCGCAGGCGGTCGTTCGGTACGGAGGCGGGGTGCACTCCATGCCAGCGGTGGTGGCGACGTGGGCGGAGACGCCCGCGCGCTGCCCCCTGCCTTGAGCGGCTTGTGGTGCTCATTGGCGGGGTTTTGGCGTGCGGTTGATGGCTTTCGTGTTTGTGGGACTGACGTTGGCCCAGCCCACGCGGGCGCAGGTGGCGCGGCCCGACGAATTTCACGATGTCGCAGGCAATTGTGTCGACGACGGCGAAAATTCGACTTGCCGGGTTGTGCCCGATGTTCCGCAAATGGGCGATGACGATATCGTCGTGCTCGCCAGTGGCTTGTTGTCGCCGCGCACTGAAGCGGGCCAGACGTTCTCAATCCTGACCAGCGACGATCTGGCCCGCATCCAGGGCCCGGATCTGGCGCGCGTCATGCAGCGCCTGCCGGGCGTCACCTTGGTGCGCAACGGCGGGCGCGGCGGCCTGACCAGCGTGGCGGTGCGCGGTGCAGCGAGCGAGCGGGTGCTGGTGCTGCTGGACGGCGTGCGGCTGAACGATGTTGCGGCACCGGCGGGTGGCCTTGACTTCTCCGACGTGTCAGCCAGCGGGATCGAGCGGGTGGAACTGCTGCGCGGATCGGGCTCGCTGGTATGGGGCTCGGATGCGTTGGCGGGCGTCATTCACCTGACCAGCCGGATTGCCGATGGCGCAGAAGCCAGCATGGAGGCAGGCGGGGACCGGCAGGTTGCGGGCACTGTGGCGCTGGGCAATCGCGGCCCCGATCACCGGGTGGGCCTGTCCGCCGCATGGTCCACTGCAGGCGGCTTTTCATCGGCGGATTCCGGCACCGAGGCAGACGGGTTTAACCAGCTGAGCCTGTCAGCGCGCGGCGAACTGGACCTGACGCCGGACTGGACGCTGTTCGGCAGCGCACGCCACATGCGCGCCGCGGCGGAGATCGACGGCTTCCCAGCGCCCGCTTACCTGCTCGGCGATACGCTGGAGCGGCAGGATACCCGCCAGACATCGGCGCGCAGCGGGATAGAATATGCCGATGGCCGCCATGCCGCCGTGCTGTCGCTCGCCACCAGCGAAACCCGGCGCAACCTGCTGGATGAGGCATTCTCGCCCGATCCATTCTATCAGACCACGGGCCGATCGACCCGCGCCGAAGCGCGCGGGCGGCTGGTGGCGAGTGACACGGTGGCGCTGGTGGGTGGCGGTGACTGGGAGCGGATGCGCTTTAGCGATGGCTTTACCCAGGCCCGCACACGCATTGCCAGCGGCCATGCCATGCTGGAATGGCAACCTGTCGACGGTGCACTGCTGACTGCGGGTGGACGGTTTGACGATCACGCCGACTTTGGCGGCAAGGCCACGTTGGCCGCCAGTGCGAATGCCGTGCTGGCTCCGGACTGGCGAATAAGGGGCAGCTGGGGGCAAGGCTTCAAGGCGCCCAGCCTTTTCCAGCTCAATTCCGATTACGGCAACGCCCTGCTCCAGCCGGAACGCAGCGATAGCGTGGATGCCGGGGTGGAGTACGGCGGTGCCGCTGGCGGCTTGCAGTTCACCGTGTTTCGTAACTCTAGCCGCAACCTGATTGATTTTGTTGCCTGTCCGGCAAACGGAACCGGCATCTGCGCTGACCGACCGGACGGTACTTACGCCAACATTGGCCGCGCCCGGCAGCAAGGTTTGGAGGCGGAAGGCAGGGCGCAAATACTGGCAGGACTGGTCACCCGGCTGGCCTATGCCTTCATTGACAGCATCAACCGCCAGACCGGCAATCGCCTTGCCCGTCGTCCGCGTCATGCGGGCACGATCAGCCTTGATTGGCAGGCGCTGGAGCCTCTGGCACTGGGCGCAGACTTAAGGGTGGTTTCGGCCAGTTTCGACGATCTCGCCAACACCCGGCGGCTGGGGGGCCATGCCGTGCTGGACTTGCGCGCCAGTCGGGACGTGACCGGCGACGTCACGCTGTATGGCCGGATCGAGAACGCGTGGGACGAACGCTACCAGACCGCACTCGGCTATGCGCAGGCTGGGCGGGCGGCTTACGTGGGCGTGAGGGCGCGCCTGTGAGGTGGCTGGCGGCCGTGCTGGTGCTGGCAGGATGTGCGCCGCCGCAGAAGGCGCAAACCTCTGTGCAGCCAACTGTGGTCAGCCTCAACCCATGCACCGATGCGATCCTGGCCGAGGTCACCGCGCCGGGGCAATTGCTGGCGATCAGCCATTACAGCAAGGACCCGGCGGCCAGCTCGATGATGCCCGCGCAGGCCTCCCGCTATCCGGCCACGGGCGGCAGCGTGGAGGAAGTGCTGGCCCTGCAGCCCGATGTAGTGGTGGCCGGCAGCTTCCTCGATCCCGCCGCCCGCCGCGCATTCGAGCGGCTGGGCATTCGCGTGGAAACGGTGGGCATCGCGCAGACGGTGGCGCAAAGCGTGGCGCAAGTTCGCCAGCTGGCCGAGCTGACCGGCGAGCCGGCGCGGGGCGAGGCGCTGGCGGCGCGCATCCAAAATGCGTGGGAAGAAGCCAGCTTCTCCGGCCCGCCGGTGGAGACATTGCTGTGGCAGGAAGGCGGCATCGTGCCGGGGCCGGATAGCCTGATCGCGCAACTGATGGCGCGCAGCGGGTTCGCCCTGCACTCCGCGGCGCGCGGACTGCAGCAGGGGGCTTACCTGCCGCTGGAGCAGGTGCTAGCCGATCCGCCCGCGCTGGTGCTGAGCGCGGCGGACGAGCCGATGCTGCGCCATCCGGTGCTGGCCCATGTGCCGGGCATGGCGCGCGCCGAATTCGATCCTGCGCTGCTCTATTGCGGCGGGCCAAGCATTCCGCGCGCGCTGGCACGGCTGCGCCAGGTCCGCGAGGGGGAGCTGTGACCCGCCTCGTGCTCATCCTCACCGTGCTGCTTGCCCTGGCCGTGCCGCTGTCGCTGCTGGCGGGGCGCGTGTGGCTGGATCCGCTTACCCCGTTGGATTCTGGGCCCAATGCCGCGTTGATCGTGCTGGACCTGCGCTTGCCGCGCGCGGTGCTCGCCCTGGTGATCGGCGCGGGGCTGGGGGTGAGCGGGGCGGCGATGCAAGGCTATCTGCGCAATCCGCTGGCCGATCCCGGGCTGTTCGGCGTGGCCCCCGGCGCGGCACTGGGCGCGGTGCTGGCGCTGTGGCTGGGTCTGGACGGATTGCTGCCTTGGGCCGCGCTGGCGGGCGGGGCGGGCGCGATGGCGCTGCTGGCACTGGTCGCGGGCGGGCGCGGCAGCCTCGCGCTGTTCACGCTGGCGGGCATGATGATCGCCAGCCTCGCCGGCGCGCTGACCAGCCTGGTCATCAGCCTGGCGCCCAATGCCTTTGCCACCAGCGCCATCGTCACCTGGCTGATGGGCGCGCTGACCGATCGCAGCTGGGCCGAGGTGCAGGTGGCCGCGCCGCTTTGCCTTGCCGGGGTCGCCGTCCTGCTGGCCACGGCCCGCGGCCTCGATGCCCTGACCTTGGGCGAGGAAGCCGCGCGATCGCTGGGCCTAAACCCCGTGCGGCTGCGCTGGCTGATGATCGTGGGCACTGGCCTTGCGGTGGGCGGCGGCGTGACGGTGGCCGGGATCATCGGCTTTGTCGGGCTGGTGGTGCCGCACCTGCTGCGGCCGTGGACCGACGGGCGGCCATCGCAATTGCTGCTGCCCAGCGCGCTGGCGGGGGCGCTGGTGCTGCTGTTGGCCGATATGGCCTGCCGGGTGCTGCCGCTGGTCACCGAACTGCGGCTGGGCATCGCGCTGAGCCTGCTGGGCGCGCCGTTCTTCCTCCACCTGCTGCTGAAGCTGCGGCGGGAGGTGGCATGATGCTGGCGGCGAACAACGTGACATTGGCAGGGCGGCTCGAGGCGGTTTCGGCCACCTGCCAGCCGGGCCGGATCACCGCGATCTGCGGGCCGAACGGGGCGGGCAAGTCGAGCCTGCTGGCAACCTTCGCAGGCCTGCTGGCGCCCACCTCAGGCGAAGTGACGCTGGACAATGTGCCGTTCAGCGCCATGCCCCACAAGGCGCGGGCGCGGGCCATCGGCTACCTGCCGCAAGCTGGCGAAGTAGCGTGGAACCTGTCAGTGGCGGCGCTGGCGGGGCTGGGTCGCTTGCCGCACGGTGACAGCGCGCGCGAACCCGTGGCGCAGGCGCTGGCAGCGGTGGACCTCACGCACCTCGCGACGCGTCCTGTTGCCACGCTGAGCGGCGGCGAGAAAGCGCGGGCCTTGCTGGCGCGGGTGCTGGCCACGCAGCCGCGCTGGATCCTGGCCGATGAGCCGCTGGCAGCGCTGGATCTGGCGCAGCAGCAGGCCTTGCTCAGCCACTTGAGACGGCAGGCAAAGGCGGGAACCGGCGTGGTGCTGGTGCTGCATGATCTGGCACTGGCCATGAACCATGCCGATCAGGTCATTGTAATTAATAGCGGAAAAGTCGTCACGCAAGGCGCGCCGGAAAGCGCCCTTGATGCGGCAGTCATTGCCGATGTGTGGCAAGTGCCCGCGCGCTGGCTGGGTGAGCCGGGCGCGCGGGCCTTATCGCTTTAGGCTTCAGTCCATCAACCCGCGTGCGCGCAGCATCGGTTCCACCTGCGGATCGCGGCCGGTGAAATCGCGGTACATCTGCTCGTAGGACTTGGAGTGACCCTGGCCCAGGAACGTGCTGCGGATGCGGTCACCCATCGCCCGGTTCATGCCGCCGTTGGCCTCGACCCAGGCATAGGCATCGTGATGCAGCATCTCGGTCCACTGGTAGGCATGATAGCCCGCCGAATAGCCGTTGCTGAAGATGTGCCGGAAGTAGGGTGTGCGATAGCGCGGCGGCACCAGCGTGGTGTTCAGGCCCGTGCGGCCCAGCGCGGCGTTCTCGAAAGCGACCATGTCGGTCGGCACCTGGTCGGGCTTCAGCGCGTGCCATTCCATGTCTACCAGCGAGGCAGAGACAACCTCGCCAAAGGCATAGCCCTGGTCGAACTTGCTGGCCCGGTCGATTGCGGTCAGCAATTCGGCGGGGATCGTCTCGCCGGTCTGCCAGTGCTTGGCATAGTTGTTGAGCACGGCTGGCACGGTGGCGAAGTTCTCGTGAAACTGGCTGGGGAATTCCACCCAGTCACGCGCGGTATTGGTGCCAGACAGGCTGGGATACTGCTGCGCCGCGAACAGGCCGTGCAGGGCATGGCCAAATTCGTGGAACATCGTCGTCACGTCGTCAAAGCTGGCCAGCGCCGGCTGCCCGGCGGCGGGCGGAGCGATATTCAGCGTGTTGGAGATGGTCGGCTTGTTGCCCAGCAGATAGGACTGCTCGGTGAAGTTGTTCATCCACGCGCCGCCCTGCTTGTTGCCGCGGGCGAAGGGATCGAAAT
>JAZKFK010000245.1:0-2113 GCA_040386475.1 Pseudomonadota bacterium
CCGCATCGACTGCCGGTGAGACCCAGGCATTGGCTCCGCCTTGGGTGAGATGCGCACCTTGCGGCCATGTATCCGCGCCAAATTCACCGGGATGCGGAATGGTGTGGAATGTCCAGCGGAGTTCGCCGGTCCTGACGTCCACCGCGCGGATGTGCCCCGGGGATGCCGGGGTGCTTTCCGACACCCGGCCGCTGAAGATGTACAGGTCCCCGTACACCGCGCCGGGCGAAGTCAGGTACATGCCGTTGTCGCTGGCCGGTCCGCGGAGATTTTCGTTGGCATCAATCCTGCCGCCCTGGCCAAAGGACGCGATAGGCTGCCCGTCCCTGGGGTCGATTGCATAGAGGTAGTTGCGGGTGGCAAACAACAGGCGCATCGCCGCCCCTTCGCCATGACTGGTCAGCCCGCGGATCGGCTGCCCGGCGGGCACGCCAGGTGCAAACCGCCAGAGCAACTGGCCGGTGGCAGCATCCAGAGCCACCAGATCGCCACCCGGAGTGGGCGCATAGAAAACGTTATCGATGACGAGCGGCTGTGCCTGCAGCCGGCCTTCTTCAAGGTCGAACCGCCAGGCCACCTGCAGGTTGGCCACGTTACCGGCATTGATCTGGTCGAGCGGTGAGTATTGGTTGCTTTCCGGTCCGCCGTTGTGGAGCCAGTTCGAACTCGCGTTCGCGGCGGCCGTCGCAGTCGGACCGGAAAGCCCACCGGTGGCGGGGAGTTGTGCCGCGCACCCCATGCACAGGGCCGTTGGGAGGAGAAGAAGCAACGTCTGCCTGCGGGGTTTCATCGGCCGCCCTCGGTGTATTTCAAATTGCCGTCATTTGTCTGCCCGGTGCAGACCGGACGGGGACACCGAGATGGTGCCCCCGCCGTCTGTGTTTGTCGATCAGCCGCGGAAACGCACGCCGAACGAGAAGAACCGGCCCAGGGTATCTTCGCCGTTGCGGAAGCCACCGAACAAGCCCGGCACACCGGCAGGACCGCCGATGCGCCCGATCGGGGTGGGCTGCTTGTCGAGCAGGTTGGTCACCCCGAAGTAGACGTTCGTTTCGTCGGTGATGTCATAGCCCAGCGTCAAGTTGAACAACTGATAGGACGGCACCCGGTCCTTGCCTTCCAGGTTGACGAAGATCAGCGGAGCCTGCGTGGGCGAGTTCGACTCGATCTGGTTGATATCGTAGTACTCGCTCGACCACCAACGGTGGCGCAGATCGACCGAGAACGGTCCGGCGCGATAGCCGAGGAACGAGGTGATCTTGAGCTTCGGGTTCTCGTCGGCCCCCATTACGTTTTCCGGCGTGCCGCCGAGCGCAATCCGCGTCGTGTTCAGTTCTGGCTGGTAAGTGGCGATCGAGCGCAGCGAGAAGGTGCCCGGGCCGATGTCGAAAGAATAGGACAGTTCGATGTCGACGCCCTCCGTTGTCACCAGGTCGGCGTTGATCGGACGGGTATAGAAGGCCGTCGGGAAGTTGGCCGCCGTGGTGTTCGTCCACGGCAAGGGTCGATCGATCAGGTCGCACAGCGGATCCGCGCCTTGCGTATTGATGCAGATGGTCTGGACCACCTGGTTCTGCCCCTGAAGGTTGCTAATCGCGTTGGAGATCTTGATGTTGTAATAATCGACCGACAGGGTGAAGCCCGGCAGAAACGCAGGTTGGAACACCGCACCCACCGTAAGAGTGTTGCCAATCTCCGGCTGGAGGTTGGGGTTGGAGTCCGTGATCACCGGGATCTGGCCGACAATACCCGTGAGCAAGTCCGTCTGACCCGACGGGTTGACGTTACGGGGCGCGTAGAGATCAACAAGGTTGGGCGCCCTGATGTCCCGTGAACGGGTGGCGCGGAAGCGCAGGCTGTCGAACGGGGCCCATTCCAGACCGGCCTTCCAGGTGTAAACCACGCCGCTGTCGCTGTAATCGGTCCAGCGGACCGCGCCGCTGAAGTTCAGATCCTGAGCGAACGGACTGTCGCGGAGCAGCGGCACGGCGATTTCCGCTGCGGCTTCCTTCACTTCCTGGCTGACCGGCGTGCGGCTGCCACGAACGTTGGATTGATACCGCAGCGTGGTCGCCCCGCAGTTGTAGCGCAGACCTGTGCAGGCGGCGATTCC
>JAZKFK010000245.1:2213-19876 GCA_040386475.1 Pseudomonadota bacterium
ACCGCAGCGTGGTCGCCCCGCAGTTGTAGCGCAGACCTGTGCAGGCGGCGATTCCAACGGGGTTCGGATCGATACCTTCGACTTGGTAGCTCTGCCTGCGCCATTCAGCGCTCAGCGCGACGCCTACGTCACCCGCCGGCAGCTCGAAAACCGAGCCGGCGATCTGGGCGTTGACCGTATCCATCGAGGTATCCACGATGTACCGTGTGGTTGTCAGGATATAGGCCAGCGCCTCGGGCGTTTCCGAGGTCGGGCCGAAAATGTTGAGCGGCACGCACCCAGGATAGAGGCCGGGATTGGTCAGGCTCACCCGGCAAACGACGTTGCCGTTGCGCACCCCGGTGTTGAAGAAGCCTTCGTCCACCGCATCGAGAGCCGCGGACGCCCGCAAGTTATCGGTGTTGTTGATCAGCCGGGTGTCCTGCTGGGAATGGGCCCGCTGATACGCGACCTCCCAGTCGAAGTCGCCGAAGGTGCCGTCAAAGCCGGCAACAGCCATGTAGTTTTCGGCGTAGGAGTCCGGCGTCTTGGCATCCACGGTGGTGATGATCTTCGAGGCGAAGATCGACTGGCGGGCATTGGGGCCGGTGGTCAGCGCATTCTGCAGCGTGATCGGCAGGAACGCGTTGGTCGAGCTGATTTCCTGCAGACGGAATTCCACGGATTCGTGGGCATTCCTGTTGTGGCTGTTCATGTAGGTGCCGAGCAGGAAGAAATTGACGTTGTCGGTGAGCTCGTAGTCGAACCGACCGTATACCAGGTGCTGACGCTGCAACCCCTCGAGCGAGGCATTGAAGAAGTAGCCACCCTGGCCGCCGCTGCTGACAGTCGGACGGCCCGGCACCGGCGTGCCGACTTCCTGCGTCTGGTAGATCGAGGATGGCGAATTGGCCGTCGAGTTCTGCAGGAAGATCAGGTTGCCCTGATTGTTGAACTGCGACGAGGAAGAATTGCCGCGGCTGACGATGCTGCCCAGGAAACTGGTCTGGTTCAGGCGCGTATCCCGGACCACGATGTAGGGCGCCGCCGCAGTGCCAAGACCCTGGATGGAATAGTTGTTCCGCCCGAACTCGCGGGTCAGCTTATCGAATACACCGGGAGCATAGTAGTATTCATAACTACCCATGATGTGGCCACGGCCGCCAAACAGATCCGTACCTCCGGCAACGCCCAGGCGGTAATTCTCGCCATCGTTGAGCTGCGAAATACCGAAACGGGCGTCAACCTTGAGGCCGGTGTAGTCGGTGTCGGTAACGAAGTTCACCACGCCGGCGACGGCGTCCGAACCGTAAACCGCGGACACGCCGCCGGTCACCACGTCGACCCGTTCGAGCAGCATCGAGGGAACGAAGTCGGCGTTGACCTGCGCGGTTGCCGAGGTCGGCGGAACGCGGCGGCCGTCGAACAGCACCAGCGTCCGGTTGCCGCCGAGGTTGCGGAGCGCCAGCTGGCGGGCGCCGCCGTTGCCGCCGCCATTGCCCGGGCGGTTCTGCGGGCCTGTCGATGCAAAGGCCGGCATTTCTGACAGCGCCTGAACGACCGTGGTGGCAGGCGCGGCGGTCTGCAACTGCTCGGTAGAGACGACGGTCATTGGTACCGGGCTATCGCTGCCGTCGCGGGCAATGCGCGAGCCGGTTACGATGATCAGGTCGTCCGCCTGGTCGTTGGCGGCTTCGCTGGAAACAGGCGTAGCATCCTGGGCGTAAGCCGCAGTAGCGCAGGCCAGCGCGCTGGTCCCGGACAGGAGTCCAAGTGCAAACCTTACTTTCATGGTCATCTCCCCTCGCATTATACGCAACTGCAATCGGTTGCGCTTTTCTTTTCAAACTGGCCGGTCTCGATACCGAATTATCCCAGCCTAACCCTTAAACCCGACTCGCCGACACCGGCGAAAAATCATTGGCTGACCCTGCATCGCTAATTTTGACGCGTTATGCAATCGGTTTCATAAAAATTTCAACACACGCCTTTGCCGCCCCAAATCGCCTAGCGCGGTCGCAGCCCGGTCACCTCCAACCTCAGGCTGTACACGTTGCCAGATGCTGTGATGTAGGCCGTCCGACCGTCCTCCCCGCCCCAGGCCAGGTTAGCCTGTGCGAGGTCTGGGGTTGTGATCTGGCCAAGAACCGTCCCTTGCGGAGAAATGATCCTGATGCCGCCCGGCCCTGAAGACCAGATGTTGCCCAACGAATCCACCTTCATGCCGTCTGGCACATCGCCTGGACGTGGCCCAGGGTAACTGATCAGGCGACGCCCCTCGCCGACAGACCCATCCGGCGCGACGTCGTAGATATTTACAAACATGTCCGGTCCGGAATTCGAGACGTACAACTTCCGTCCATCGGGCGACAAGGCGATCCCGTTCGGATTGGGCAGGTCCACGATTGCCGCAGTAAGCTGGCCGTCCTTCCAGCGGTACACGCCGTTGTAGGGAATTTCCTTGGCTGGCGATTCGTCAAAGCCAGCCAGACCGAAAGCCGGATCAGTGAACCACAAAGCGCCATCCGGGGCGAAAACCATGTCGTTCGGACTGTTCAGACGCCGGCCCAGCGCGTCGCGCTCCACTACTGGAGTGATGGTCATGTCCCGGGTAATGCGGACGATCCGGCGGGCTGCATGCTGAGCCATCAGGATAGACCCGTCGCGATCAACAACCGCGCCATTCGAACCAGGATAATCGCTGTGCGCGGCCGCAGTCGCACCGCCGGAATTGGCCAGCAGCAGACGCGTCGCGCCATCAGGACCCACTGCATAAAGCTTGTTGGCCATCAGATCTGAAAACCAGATCTCCCCGTAAGCCCAAACCGGTCCTTCGACAAAGTCGAACCCGCCAGCCACCCGTTCGATCACGGCGTCTCTGGCAAGGACAGCATCGAGTGCGGGATCCAATCTGACAATTGCGGTGCCGACAGCCGGAACCGCCGACACTGCAGCCGTCGATACCGGCGAATTCGATGCGCTGCTGACACAGGCGCTGCCCAGAAATGCAGCCCCGCATGCCAGCAACAGGCATGCGCTCCGGCGCGCTGGTAGCGATGCAGATGTGTTGGCCATTATCCAGCCTTCTCCCTTGGCTTAGGCGCTATGCAATCGATTGCTGCACAAATGTCAAGGCTTGTCGCGATTGTCGCTGGGCAAAAGCTTGCAGAAACACGACGGACCGCAGCAAAACCATCACATTCGGCCTTTCAGCCTGCGCCCAACCATGGCGATGGTCGATCGGATCCTACTGCGGAGCTACTCCGGTGGTGTCGCGGATGATGAGAGTTGTCGGGAGCACCAGGTCTTCCTGATTCTCTTCGCCGGCGAGTTGCCGAACGAGCAGCAAGGCGGATTGATAGCCCAGCTCCTCCGTTGGCACCCGCACGGTCGTCAGGGCCGGTTCGTACAGGCTGGCGATGCGCTGGTCATCGAACCCGATGACCGAGACTTGCTCCCCCACCTTTATGCCGACCCGCTTCAGCGTCCGGATTACACCGATGGCAATTTCGTCGTTACCGGCGAAGACCGCCGTTGGAGGTGGCTGGCAAGTAAGCAGCGTCTCCATGCCGCTTTCCCCCAGCGTGGTGGAATAATCGCCAGACAGGTGGGGATAGGCATCGGGATCGAGGTTGGCAGCGGTCATGGCGGCCCGAAAGCCGGAGCGTCGCTGCTGTGCAATGGTTTGCCGGTCAGGTCCGCCGATGTGAGCGATGCGCCGGTGCCCCAGGGCAATCAGGTGGTTTGTGGCATCAATGCTTCCCTTGCGGTGATCCACTCGTGCTGCGGGGACATGCAGGCCACTGATCAATTCAAGGGCTGCCACCAGAGGCGGCAAGCGACCTTCGCGCGCCACCAGATCCTTCGGGCTTGAGCTGGTTACCAGGATGATTCCGTCCGCTCGTTGCGCCAGCGCCTGATCGATGAACACCAGCTCGCGCGATATGTCGCGATTGGAATGTCCCATCAGCACTGAATAGTTGGTTTCCCTGGCAGCGCGCTCCACGCCACGAAAGACTTCGAGGAAAAACGGGCTGAGCGTGGGCACGACAACAAACAGGAGCTGGGTCTTTTTGAGGCGAAGCCCCCGCGCGATGAGGTTGGGTTGGTAGCCGAGCCGTTCCACAGCTTCGAGAACCCGCACCCGTGTCTCTTCGCTCAACAGCTCGGGCCGGGTCAAAGCCCGCGAAACTGTCGACGCTGAAACGTTAAGGCGTTGCGCGACCTCCTTGATCGAGATGGAGGAGCGCAATTCAGTTTTGGATCTGCCCGTCATGTATGCCCCACCCTTTACCCGAAACCTTGCCCCAACTAACTCAAAATGCGCCCGTCAAACCAGAGGGTAGGATCGGGCTGCGACTTCGTCCGGGCAAGCCCAGGTCGCGATGTGCTTAAGCGAAAACACGCGAAATTCGAACCCGATGCGCGGATCCGTCATCTGCGGAGTAATATAAGTGCGATGGATCACATCCTGACTGAAGACAAGACTGTCACCCGGCGCAAAGATCGGGGCAAGGAAGTTGTTTCCATATTCGGCAACGATGCGGTCGTGATCGATGGCAACCGCCTCGTACCGCGGTTGACCTGCTGTGCCATCACGGTCCTTCAAAGGGAATTTCGGTCTGCCGGGATGCCGCACAACCTCAACCCCGGGCGCGGACTTCCCTGCCCCCTCATCCAACGGGATCCAGCAATTCAGGACCAGCCGGATTCTGGGATCCTGTTCGACGCTGTCCTGGTGAAACGGCAGCGGGGCGTGCGCGGTAAAGGGCGGCCGAATATTGCGCGAGCCGATGCGCTCCGGCGCCAGGTACAATCGGTTGTCGCCGAAGTGTTCCTTGCAGACCTCGTGGTAGAAGCTGCCGCCGAACATGACTGACAGGAAATCCAGATCGATCAGGCCTTCATAGATCAGCCACGTGAGAACGGTCGTTCCGGTCGCGTGATAGTGCTGCATCAACGGGTCGACGCTGCCTTGTGCGATCAACCGGGCGCGACGATCGCTAAAACTCAGGATAGCGTTGCGAAGAGTATGCAAATGCTCCGCATCCCACACGTCGCGAAGAATTGCAGAACCAAAGCGCGAAATTTCCAGGGCGGCGTCTGCGGGGGACGACCCGGTTGGGGACTCTGATGTCCCGCGTGGCATCTGGGCGTTGATGCGGAATGCTCTGATGGACGTCAGGCCGCGGCAGGCGGGAGCGAATAGAAGTGGTATTTCGTTTCCCAGCTCATTGGCTGATCGCGTTCCGCTCGCACATGGATGTAGGCTTCCGGGCAAGTTGTTCGCGGAGATGACCAGAACACCAGGTCTGACAGGGGCGTATCCGAAGTTACCAGCACACAAGCGCCAGTCCGCTTGTTCTCAACCCGCATCGCGTAATCTGACGCCGATGGGCCAAAACCCCTCAGTTGCATGCGCACCGAACCTTCAACCGGCTTCACATATTTGATCATGTTGCCCGTTACCTCAACCGCATCACCTCGCATGTTGAAGGGCTCCAGCACGAACGAAAAGCTGACTTCGACGTCGGGCCCGCTCGGCTGCCCGTCGAGCACGAAGAAGTTGTGGTTGTACATCTGTGTATCGATCGGGTTCAACCCGGTGGATACGATGCGCTGGGTCAGCACCATCTCGGGCCTGCCTGCCGGCAAGGAAACCGTCTTGATATGGCGATAGCCATAACCAGACGCCGGATCGCTGACCTCGTGAATGAAGTCCACGGCATCGGCGCGCACTTCGGTACTCCACCGGCCCGGGTCGACAATTTCCAGTGTCGGGAAACCCCGGGCCAGTTCCGCCGGCTTGCGCAGCACTCCTACCCCGATCTTCACGAAAGTGCCGCCGACCGGCGCCGCCTCGTACCCCTGCCCCGTCACCCAATCCTGCGCCGGGCCGGCAACCGCATCGTGCTTCTTCGGGTCGTAATCGGCAAACCAGCGTCCAAAGTAGCTGTGACCATTGACCTCAAGCGCAGCGACCAGCCCCGACCAGTCGAAGCGCGTGCCGCGATAATAGCCACGCTCAGTGTCAGGCAGGTAAAGGATCGCCGTCGCGAGACCGTTGCTGATCTGTACGGCTGGAGCATCCGGCACTTCCGGGTCAGGCGAAGGGACCACGCCTCCAGCTGTCTGGCCGAAAGCCAGCTGCGGCAACAAGGCAGTGGCGGCACCCGCCAACATCACGGTGCGACGGTTCATGTATGGCATCAGGCGACCAGCATTGCGCATTAACGGCTCCTCCCCACGATCTGATTTCCCTTCGGCCCGGCCCAGCAATCACAGCCTGGGGGCAGGATATGTGGCCGCGAGATAAGCGGCGATCCGTTGCTGATCCTCCAGCGCGACGGGCGCGCCATAGCTGACCATTTTCGCGATGGTCTGGGTCCACCCGGCAAGGTCCTTGGCCTGCGACGTCGCATCGCTGATCTCGTGACAACTGGAACAGTTCGCCTCGAAGATCGCCTTTCCCTCTACATCTTGCGCCGGGGCGGATGTTGACGGATCGGCTCCTGCGCATTGCGACGCAACTTGCGACTCTCCCGAGGCCACGGTCGCCTGTGCCATGCCAGCCGCGCAAGTGATTGCAGCGAAGGCCATGACGAGCGTCGACAATCTGAATTTCGTGGTCATGAGCAAATTCGTCCGTTGTTTGCTGACTTTGGTTTCAACGCTTCCACGGTCCGTCATTTCACCATGTAGAGAAAACGGGCAGTGCTATCTGTCGTGTTAACGCGGGCATGTGCGGTGATGCCGGTTGGCGGCACCAGGTAGGCCGTACCGGCTGGCAGCCGGCGCAGTTCCTTGCCGATCAGCAGGTCGACATAGCCATCGGTCGCAATCCAGATTTCCTCGCCGCCGTTGGCCACGCTGTAAGGGCGCGACATCGCCATGGCGCCAAGTTCAACCTGGGTGATGGCATCATACTGAAGCAGGCCGTGCGCATCGGTGACAAGCGGACGCTCCTGATCGTGCCACGAGTTGGGCACTTGCGGCGCGGCACGGTTGTCGATCACATCCACCGTTGTCCGCAGCGGGGTGTCGGCAGGGATCCTCTCGCTGACGACATAGAAGTTCATGTACGCATCGCCGGTTGCCATAAGGCTGAAGTCCGCCCCCGGTGCAACGACGAAGGCCAGGCCCTTTTCCAGCAGCATGGTCCGACCGCCCGAGGTGATGGACCCTGCGCCCGAATCCACCACGAAAGTCTGCTGGATGCCGTCCAACTCGCCCGCCACTGGGTGGGCCGTGGCCCCCGGCTCAAGCTGGGCGAAGCTGACCGCCGTGGCATTGGTCAGCACCGCGCCGGTGCGCGTGGGCCTGAGGGGATCGGTTCCTTCAAGCTCCGTGAGCATGTCGCGGAAATAGAGGTTGCCGTGCATGATGCGGGGCACGGCGTCACGCCAGCTGCCCATGTACATGTCTACGTCCGGCTCGTTCTCCCGCACGTATGACCTGTTATCAAGCCGCGCGAAGTCCACCCGGGGCGGATTGGGCGGAGTACTGGCGCGCTGGGCCGGCCCCACAAACAGCATTTGCACCGGCTCGTCGCCCAGGTTGATGTTGCTGTGCGCCGTCAGCCCGGTGGGCGGGATGCGATAAGCCTGCCCTGGCACCATCCGGGCCATGTACTTGCCCAGCGTCAGGACCGTTTCCCCCCTCACCGCAATCCAGACCTCTTCACCAGGGTGGCTGTGCGGATGCGGCATGGTGCGCGGGGCGATAGTGCACAGGTTGAAACCGTTGGGTCCGCCATTGCAGATGTGCACCCAGTGCGCGCCAATTTGCCGATCGTTCTGGAAGCGGTCCACCACGGTGACATCACCACTGAGGGTGTAATTGTCGGGCAGCGTCTCCCAGCGAACGTAGAATTCAAGCGGCTCTGTGCCGGTGTTGGTCAAAGTGAACTCGAAGTCCGCCGTCAGCGTGAAGCCCGTGCCATCGGAAATCGCATGCGAGCGGCCGTTGACGGTAAGCGAGCCGGTGCCTGCGGCGGTATAGAACACTTGGCGGTCGCCAGCCGGCGCGCGGCCGGTGGCGGTGGCGCCGGGTGCCAGCGAGGCGTGGCTGATCGCCTTCATGTACTGGAGAACAGCGCCCCTGCTGTCCGGTCGAAGGGGTTCTTCCGTGGTGAGCTGGGTCAACATGTCCCTGAACACCAGCCCGCCATAGGCGGCACGCGGGGGCGCATCGCGGTAGTCGCCAATGAACATCGGCACGTCAGGGTCGTTGGCGGGGTCTACGGGTGACGGGTCGAGCGCATCCTCGCGGGCTGCAGGCGCCGGCGGGGCGGCGGGAGCGGCCGTTTGCGCCTGAACCGCAGTCGATCCCAGCAAGATGGCCAGTGCCGAAACAAGGAAATGGTTCTTCATAGTGGCCTCTGTTCCCGAATATCCGAGCTGCCGACCTGTGCAAACGATGGCAGCGTAAATCCTGCGATGGCTCAGGCCATGTTGTCCGTGATCGACTGGATGAACAGCCGCAGCGCCTGCACCGTGTCGGTGGGAAGCGTCTCCGTCGGGCCCCAGAAATCGATCGAATAGACGCCCCGGAACCCGCCTGCCTCGGCATTGCGGACCAGCCGCGGCACATCGTACTCGGTGTGCTGGTGGGTGACCGGATCGAAGGCATAGCCCTTGGCCGAGACGATGTGGGTAAGCGGCATGGCCAGTTGCATCATCTCGTAACGGTCGTCCGGCGGGGTGTTCTCACCCCAGTCGATGGTGATCTTGCAGAACTCGTGATTCACCGAGCGGACCAGCGCCACCATATCAGGGATCGACTGGGTGTAACCGCCGTGGTTCTCCACCAGCACCAGCACGCCGATGCTCTGCCCGTAATCGGCAGCGCGGCGCAGGGTATCGATCACCGCTTCCAGGTTCACCGGCCCAGCTTGCCGGGTAACGTTGACGCGGATCGACCCCGCACCCAGCACACGCGCCTTGTCCAGCCACGCCTTGATGCCGTTGAGCACCGCCGTGCGCTCTGCCGCACCGCCGGCATCAAGGCTGGGCAAGGCTTCGACCTGCAGGTTGACAATGGACACTCCAGCAGCATCGGCCGCAGCGCGGACAGCCGCGAAATTCGGATCGGCCAGACCTTCGGGAAAGAACTGGCGCTGCCACAACTCCACCTTGCGCACCCCGAACTGCTCGCGGATGAAGCGGGGATAATCGAGAATCCCCAACCGCGGCCTGGCCGATGGGATCGAATATTCCCAATTGTCGAAATTGGCCTTGAACACCGATCCGGCGATCGAAATGCGGTCCAGCCTAGCTTGCGGAATGGCGGGCGCGGACGCGCCGGCGCTCATCGTCTTGCATCCGGCCAGCAAGGGCAGGACGGTCGCACCGGCAGCGGCAATGAAGGTTCGACGGCGCATAGTAATCTCCCGGTGTCTCATGCTTCAACCAACTCTATCTATCTCGATTAACCGATCGCCTGCCGTCACTCCGGCAGCGCAAAGGCCACATAGGCGGCGCCGCGCTGGCTCGGATCACGGCCACCGCTGGTGGCGATAACCACATATTGCCGGCCATCGACCATGTAGGTCGCCGGCGTGGCGACGCCGGAATATGGCAGCTCGGTTTCCCACAGCAGGTGCCCTGTATCCTTGTCGAAGGCGCGGAACTTGCGGTCGAAAACGGTCGCGCCGATGAACAGCAGGCCAGAGGCCGTGGTGATCGGGCCACCATAGTTTTCAGTGCCCGTATCGCCCAGGCCCCGCTCGGCCAGCGCCGGATAATAGCCCAGCGGGATCCGCCAACGGTATTCGCCGGTGTTCATGTCGATCGCGTTGAGCGTACCCCACGGCGGGGCAACGGCCGGATAGCCCTCCGCGTCACGGAACTTGTTGTAGCCGGAGAAGTGCATCGGCGACTTGCCCGGTCCCGGATTGGGCTGTTCGATGACCGAGCTATACCAGGCAATGTCATTGCTGTTGATGTAGAGCGTTCCTTCCGGATCGGCCGACATGCCACCCCATTCCGCTCCGCCGCTGAAGCCGGGAACGGCAATCGTATCCTGATTGTAGGCCAACGGGGTGAACACTCGTGCCACCCGCATCGCCGCCAGCCGCTCACGCGCGAATGCATTGGCTTCGGGGCTGATGTTGGTCAGCGTATCCATGGTGACGTCCAGCCGCGCCAGCGGGCGTGGCAGGACGGGAACCGGCTGGGTCACCGCTGCCTGTTCACCCGGCACGTCCGATGCCGGAACGGGTGTGTCGACCAGGTCGAACAGCGGTTCGCCAGTCATGCGATCGAACAGGTAGACGAAGCCCAGCTTGTTGGTCGCGGCGACTGCCTGCACACTGCGACCGTTCCGGGTGACGGTCATCAAGGTTGGTGGCGCGGCAAAATCAGCGTCCCACAGGTCATGGCGGACCACCTGCTGGTGCCAGAGCTTCCTGCCGGTGGCCGCATCCAGGGCCACCACGCTGTTGCCGTACAGGTTGTCTCCGTGACGCTCGCCACCCCAGAAATCGTCAGACGGCGAGCCGAGCGCAGCAAAAACGATGCCATTGTCCTCGTCAACGACCATGCCCTGCCAGGCGTTGACGCCCCCGGCCCGTTCCCACGCGTCGGAGGGCCATGTCTCATGGCCCGGCTCGCCCGGACGGGGGACGACGTGGAAGGTCCACAGCAGTTCGCCGGTCCGCACATCAAAGCCGCGGATATCGCCCGGCACCGATGGCGACGTCTCCGGCACCCCGCCGTTGACGATGAAAATGTTCCGGTAAAGTGATGGCGGGGAGGATATCCGCATCGGATTCCTTGCCGGATCAGGATCGCGCAGCCCAACGCGGATGTCGATCATGCCGTTGTTGCCAAAGCCTGCAATCGGCTGCCCGGTGTCCGGGTCAAGAGCGTAAATCAGGTTGTTGGCCGGGACGATCAACCGGTGCTCGGCCCCTTCGGACCAGTAGGTCATGCCGCGCCCGCCCGCTCGCGGGGTCTGCGCCAAATGGAAAGACCACTTCTTCTCGCCCGTAGCGGCATCCACAGCGATCGCCTGCCCGTCCGGCGAGAACGCGTACAGTGTGCGGCCGATTATGATCGGCTGGGTCTGCATGGCCACTGCCGCCACGTCCAGACGCCACGATTCCTGCAACTGGGCCACGTTCTGCCGATTGATCTGGGTCAGGGTGGAATATCGGGTGCCGCCCTGGTCGCCGCCATATGATGGCCAGCCAACATCTTGCGCCGATCCTTGCGCCGTCATCGAGACAGCGCAAACGGCAGCCAGCAACACGCGCCCAACGTTCGTCATCTTCATCCTCGCCCAATCGGCCTTTTCGGCTTTCGTTTCGTGGCTCGCCCGTAAGGCAAAATGGGTCATAGCAGCATTTTTTATGAAATCGATTGCTTTTTGCATTCACCTTGGTCATTCCTGTGTCTGCAGCGCCTGTGCGCCCAGCATAACAACTAAGCGCCTGTCGCGCATCGGGAGGGACATTGATGAAGCTCTGGCCCTTGAATTGGCTGGCAAAGGCAAGCGCGCCGGGAATTCTTCCTTTCGCTTCATGGGCGCGTTCCGGGGCCAGGGGCGAGCGCCTGGTAGCCACTACTGTCCGCGCAGGCCTGTAATGCACAACCCTCTTCTCGAGCCGGAGCTGAAGAAGCACGCCAAAGCCGCGCTGATCGGCGTCGATTGGGGTACCAGCAACCTGCGAGTCATGCGGATTGGCGCCGATGGTGCCATTCTCGACATCCGCACTGACAAGCGCGGCGCGGCGCGGTTGGCTGCAGAAGATTTTCTGGGTGTCCTGCGCGATGTCGCCGGCGACTGGGTCAGCGATACGCAGCAAGTTCTGGTCTGCGGCATGGCCGGTGCACGCGGCAAGTGGCGCGAAACCGGATACCGCAGTTGCCCTGCCGGCCTACCCGATCTGGCACCCGTTGCGCTGGACGACGCGGAGGCGGCGATCGCCATCGTCCCGGGCGTCTCCCTGTCTCGAGGATCGGTGCTGGTTGATGTCATGCGGGGCGAGGAAACGCAGGTCTTTGGCCTTCCCGAAGGTATGCATTCCGGCCTTGTTGTCACACCAGGCACCCACAGCAAGTGGATCCGCTTCGAGAATGACCGGATCTGCGATTTCCGCACCTTCATGACCGGCGAACTCTTCGCCGCCGTTCGGTCAGGAACCGTACTGGGCGACGAGATGGGCGAACCGGGTGCAGACATGGCCGCATTCGAAGAAGGCGTGCAACAAGGCATGTCCGATCGGGCGTTGACGGCCGCCCTGTTTGCCGTGCGGACCAAGCGGCTGTCGGGCCTCCTTTCTCCTGCATCTACAGCAGATTATCTGTCTGGCCTCCTGATCGGCGCAGAAATCGTCGCGCAGGATCAGGCGCTGGACAGGCCGATCACGCTGGTTGGCCCGCCATCTCTCAATGCCCGCTATACCAGGGCGCTGAACATGGCCGGGTTTGAAGATGTTCATGAAATCGATGCCAGCTCGGCCACTGCCCGGGGCTTGTGGCGGATTCACGAGGCACACCGCGCATGACCGACTGCACCATAAACGCACTAGACCCTTTGCCACTGGTCGCGATCCTGCGCGGCCTCGTGCCGGAGGAGGCAGTCGCCATTGGCGAAGCAATCGCCGATGCCGGATTCCTCTGCCTCGAAGTACCGCTCAATTCGCCGCGGCCGCTGGAAAGCATTGAACTGCTGCGCAAGGCGCTCGACGGACGGGTCTTGGTGGGTGCCGGAACCGTACTGACGGTGGCGGATGTCGAACAGGTCGCCGACGCCGGCGGCCAGCTTTGTGTCTCCCCCAACGTCAACGTTGACGTGATCAAGGCTGCCAAGGCGCGGGGCCTGGTCTCAATGCCTGGTTTCCTTACGCCGTCGGAGGCCTTTCTGGCACTTTCATCGGGCGCGGACGCGATCAAGCTTTTCCCCGCCGAGACCATCGGGCCCAAGGGTCTGCAAGCCATCATGGCCGTGCTTCCGGCGCAGGCACGGGTCTATGCCGTGGGCGGGATCGCGCCGGGCAATATTGCTGAGTGGCAAAGCGCCGGTGCTTCTGGCTTCGGCATCGGCTCGTCGCTTTTCAAGCCGGGGCAAGATCCCCTTGAAACCGGCCGGAAAGCGGCTGCTTTCGTGGCAGCAATGGACCGAGGCCAGCCGTAGCGGACACATGCATCGCGCCCCTTTCGGCAAACACGTGCAGGACCGGGCGGCGCGAAGCCTTGGTCCATCGAAAACCCCAAGGAGGATCCATGCGTGCCGTTCCGTTCATGATTGCCGCGGCCACTCTCGGCTATGGCGAATCTGCCAATGCCCAGAGAGCCGACGAGAATGCGGTAACTGCGGCGGAGGATGCATTCGGCGTCAGCGTCGGCACGGAACGCATCGGCATCTACAGCGACCGTGAAGTGCGCGGCTTCAGCCCGGTCACCGCCGGCAATGTGCGCGTGGAAGGGGTGTACATCGACCTCCAGGGGCAATTGAACAGCAGCCTTGCCGAGGGCAACACGATCCGCGTTGGCTTAACCGCGCTGAGCTACCCGTTCCCGGCGCCAACGGGTATTGTCGATTACACTCTGCGCGGCGGCTCTGGCGAAGCAAGCTTCAGCCCTGCGGTCACGCTCGGCTCGTTCGGTGCGCGTTCGGTGGAATTCGAAGGGCATCTGCCCATCGTCGGCGAGGAATTGACCCTCAGCGGAGCAGCGGCGCTGCGGCGCAACCTGGACAGCCCGGATCAGGCCAACCGGATTTTCAACTTCGGCATTGTGTCCCGCTGGAGTCCCAGCAGCAATGTCCAGTTGACGCCCTTCTGGGGCTACAGCAGGAACCGCGAAGACATCAGTCCGGTGGTCTTTGTTTCAGGGTTCTTCCTGCCGCCGGAAATTAGCAAGGAATCCTTTGGCCAGGAATGGACCGAGCAGGACCGGATCCAGGAGAATATCGGCCTCCTGGGTCGCTTTGATCTGACCGAGAGCCTCGCACTCAGCACGGGTGTATTCCGGTCCCGGGTGGTGCTGGTGGAGAACTATTCGGACCTCTACCGCAACACCACCGTCGGTGGCCTTGCCGACCATTTCATCAATGCCAATCCGGAAACCCGCCGCGCTTCAACGTCCGGAGAAGCACGGCTGACCTGGCGTCAACGGGCCGGCTCGCTGGCCAACACCGTGCATGTGATGGTCCGGGGCCGCGAGGCGATGAGCCGCTATGGCGGATCATCGTCGGTCGCCTTCGGCAAGGCCCAGATAGGCGTGTACGCGCCGGTGGCCAGGCCCGCCTTCGCCTTTGGCCCGCAAAGCGAGGACCATGTCGATCAGTTCACAGGCGGCATCGGCTACGAAGGCATTCTGGCTGGCATAGGCCAACTCAGCTTCGGCTTGCAGCGCAGCACCTATACCAAGGACGTGAACTCACCTGCCAACGGCGCGTCGAGCATCACCACCCATCCGTGGCTGTACAATGCCTCCGCGGCGGCAAGCCTGACGCAGCGGCTTGCCGTTTACGGCGGTTACACGCGCGGCATGGAGGAAAACGGCAGCGCGCCCGATGCCGCGGCCAATCGCGGCCAGCCGCTGCCCTCGGCGATCACCGCCCAGCGGGAGTTTGGTTTCCGCTATGCGCTGCGCCCGGACTTCCAGGTCGTAGGCGGGGTTTTCGAACTCAAGAAGCCCTATTTCAGCCTCAACTCCGAAAACGTTTTCACTGATCTGGGCGCCCTCATCAATCGCGGCGTGGAAGTATCGCTCGCGGGCGCAATCGCACCCGGTCTCAACGTGGTGGCGGGGGCAGTCTGGATGGATCCGCGGGTAACAGGACCGGACGTGGATTCGGGACGGGTGGGCAAACGTGCAGTGGCGCAGACGCGCCAGCTTGTTCGCGCCAACGTCAACTATCGCCTGCCATTCCTCGCGGGCATCTCGCTTGATGCCGGGATCGATCACTCCGGCCCGATGATCGCCTCTGTCCGGCCCGATCCGGCGACCGGCAGGCAGCTCGAGGTGCCGTCGCGTACTGAAATTGACCTGGGCGCCCGCTATCGCTTCTCACTGCGGGGCGCGCCGGCGGTGCTGCGCCTGCAGGTCGAAAACGTGTTCAACGCACGAGGGTGGAATCCCACTTCATCCGGCGGTTTCGAGAGCGAAGGTCCGCGTTCCGCAAGCCTGGAATTGGCTGCCGACTTCTGACCGATGGCAGCCCATGATCCTTATGCCTCGCGGCACTTGACCACGCGCAGCCCGACAGCACAGTGTCTGCGTAAGACTTGCTGAGGAGGCGAAGCGACCGTGACTGAGGCCAGTATGGAGAACCTTGGCGAAAGCAGGATCACCGTTTGGGATCGGCCCATCAGGCTGGTGCATTGGTCCCTGGTGGCACTGCTGCCGGCACTGTGGTGGACGGCCGAACAGGGGGAGTTCACCTGGCACATGGCGCTCGGGGTTGTCACCCTGGCAGTGCTGGTGTTTCGCCTGTTGTGGGGATTTGTCGGCAGCTCGACCGCTCGTTTTGATGGGTTTGTCCGTGGACCGCGAGCGGTGGCCAGCTACCTGAGCCGTCAGGGCCTTAGACAGAGCCAACCCATCATCGGGCACAATCCGCTTGGCGGCTGGAGCGTGCTTGCCATGCTGCTGCTGCTGATTTGCCAGGTCGGGCTTGGCCTTGTGGCTGGCGACCCGGACGACCACGCGGTGGGTCCGCTCAACCACCTCGTTTCATTCACCGTCGCCGACCGCGCCAGTGAATTGCATGAGCTGCTGTTCAATGTCGTCCTGGCCCTCATCGTCCTGCACGTCGCGGCAGTGCTGGGCTATCTGTTGATCAAGCGCGACAACCTGATCCGTCCAATGGTCACCGGACAAAAGACCTACACTAGCGCGGTGGCACAGCCCGCAGTCGCCCGGCCCCTCCGCGCCTTGCTGTGCGGAGCCGTGGCGACGGGGCTGGCCTGGTGGCTGTATGCCGGCGCTCCCTTACCGTTGAATTGAGGATCATTTGCGCTTGCTCGCCGAGCCGTCGAACGGGCCAACCAGTAAACAAGGAGGTTTCAATGTTCCGCAGATTGCCAAAGTCCCTCGTCGTGGCCCTGTTTGCAGCGACTGTCGTTGGCTGCTCCGGTGCGCCGGAACCCGAAAGCGAGGTGGCCAGCGTGATTGCCGCACGGCAGGAAAACTTCAAGCAGATGAAGGAGGCCAACGACGCGATGAAGCGGGAGGCCGAAGCTGACAGTCCGGATCCAGTCGTGTTCCGCGAAAACGCGGCCATCCTGATCGAACGCGCGGCCAACATCGCCAGCGGCTTTCCCGAGAACAGCGGGCCACAGGCTGGTGTGGAAACCGATGCTCTTGCGGAGATCTGGCAGCGGAAGGCCCAGTTCGAAGCTCGGGCAATGACGATGCAGGTGGTGCTGGAACAGTTCAGTGCAACCGCAGCCGGCAATGATGTAAGTGCCACCGTTGCAGCGGTCACGCTGGTTGGTGACACGTGCCGGGAATGCCACGAAGAATTCCGCCAGCGCGACTGACCCGGCTGACGGGGTTGGACAAGAACGGTCGACCAGTGGGCGACAATGCCAGGAGAATGCCATGTCACAGCAGAACGACAAGCTGACTACCGCCGACTTCCCGCGCGAAGTCCTGGCCCTGTTCGACAAGTATGTGCACGGCGGGATCGATCGCCGCGGCTTTATCAGCCAGTGCGTCGCCTATGTGGGGACCGCTGCGGCCGCCAGCACGATGCTGGCCCTGCTCAAGCCGGACTTTGCCCGGGCCCAGGTGATTGCACCGTCCGATCCGCGCATCGCCATAACCCGGGCGGAAATTGCTTCGCCAGCGGGTTCCGGCTCCATCAACGCCTATATCGCCGCGCCTGCAGAAACTCCGGCCAATGTGAAGCGGCCGGTCGTACTCGTCATCCACGAAAACCGCGGGCTCAACCCCCACATCGAGGATATCGCCCGCAGGCTGGCCGTGGACGGTTTCATTGCCGTTGCGCCCGATGCGCTGACCAGCCTTGGTGGCTATCCCGGAGACGAAGATCAGGCGCGCGAGCTTTTCCGCCAGCTGGACCAGGCCAGGATCAGGGAGGATTTTCTCTCTGCAGCCGCCTCTGGCGAGGCTTATGCCGATGGCAATGGCAAGCTTGGGGCAGTAGGCTTCTGCTACGGTGGAGCCATGGTGAACACCCTTGCCACCCTGATGCCGACGCTGCGGGCAGGCGTGGCCTTCTACGGCTCGCCACCACCGCTCGATGCCGTGCCTGCGATCAAGGCCGAGATGCTGATCCATCATGGCGGAAACGATACCAGGCTGGTGGAATCATGGCCCGCTCACGAAGATGCGCTGATGACTGCCGGGATTGCCTATCAAGGCTACGTGTATGCGGGAGCGGAACACGGCTTCAACAATGACACCACCCCGCGTTTTGATCGCGCATCCGCAGAACTTGCCTGGGGGCGAACTATCGAACTGTTCAACCGGGCCCTTGCCTAAGGTCGCGGTCAGTCTCTCGCCGTTGCATCTGGGTGCCTGACTAAAGCTGCTCCAATTGGTCCACGACCAGTGCAGCATGGCTGGTGGTGATGAAGCGCCCGCCAGCGGGCACCTCGATGATTTTGGTTCGGGGGAGCACTCGGCTCCAGAACGCGGTCACTTCTTCAAGACTGTTGTGAATGTCCTGGTCGCCTTGCAGGATGACCCAGTCGTCCATTTCCA
>JAZKFK010000246.1:0-3134 GCA_040386475.1 Pseudomonadota bacterium
CGCCAACAGCGGCGAGGTGGAAGGCGATGTCAATGCCGGCAACGACGATGACGTGATCGCCAACAGCGGCACGATCACCGGCGATGTAAACCTTGACCAGCCCGAACCGACAAACGAATTGCTGTTCGTCCGCGCCTTGCGGGCCGTTGCGCTCGAAGCGCCGGTAGTTACCGGCGGTGACGACGTGTTCACCAACTCGGACACGCTGGACGGCAACCTGTTCGCCGGCGCGGGCAACGATGCCATCACCAACAGCGGCACGATCACCGGCAATGTCGATCTGGGCGAAGGCGACGATACGCTGGTGCTGCAGGGCGCCTGGGCCATCGGCGGAACCGTGGCAGGCGGCACGGGCACCGATGCCGTGAACCTGGCTGTCACCGGCGTGGCAGCCACGCCGCAAGCGCTCAACCTGTCCGGCTTCTCGGGCTTCGAAACGCTTGGCGTCTCGGGCGGCACCGGCATCATCCAGGGCAGCGCGAGCTTCAACCAGATCAACCTGGCCAGCGGGCGCCTGATCGGGGCAAGCGGATCGACCATCACGGGTAATGTCGCGGTCGCTTCTGGTGCCACATTCGGCAGCGCCGGCCAGGTTACCGGCAATATCACGGTAGCCTCGGGCGGCACGCTTTCACCCGGCGCATCGCCAGCGGTGATGAACGTGACCGGCAATGTCTCGCTGGCCGCCGGATCGAGCACGCTGTTCGAATTCGTGCCAGCTCCGGGGCAAAGCGACCAGCTGCTGATCGATGGCAACCTGACCATCGCTTCGGGTGCGGTGCTCAACATCACTGGCAGCCGGCCGCTGACTCCGGGCGTTGCCTACAGCCTGATCGTGGCTGACAATATCTCCGGCCAGTTCACGCTGGGGACCTGGGACCGATCGCTGGTGCAGGGCTTCCTGCGCTATGTGGATGGAACCAGCGCGGATAGCCTGCAGTTGCTGGGCACCTTCGTGTTCCAGTCGGCCGCCGCACCCCAGCCCACTTCTGCGGTGAACTACGTCAACAGCCTGCTGGTGGCCAACACCGCCTCCCCTGCCCTGCTGGCGGCGATCAACCCGCTGCTTGATACCAATGGCTTTGCCAGCGCCGCTGCTTTCTCGCTGCTGACGCCAGAGCCTTACGCCTCGGCCACGCAACTGGGCGTGGAGAACGGCCTGGCCCTCGCCCGCACCTCGCGCTCGGGCGTGGCGCGCGGATCGGGTGACACTGCCGCGCTGTTTACCTTCGGCTCGGCGCTGGGTTCGTGGCGCGGGATGGACGCCGATGGCACCTTGGGCACGTCGCGGGCGCGCAACAACCTCAAGGGTGTGATGGGCGGGATCGGCTTCGGCAGCGAAATGGCCTCGATCGGCGCGTTCGTGGGTTATGGCGAAGGGCGCCAGCGGATTGCCGCACTCGGCTCGCAGACCAATACCGATGGCATGGTTGCAGGTGTGGCAGGGCACGTCGGCGGCGGCGGCTTCAATGTCGATGCACTGGCGGCCTATGACTTCAGCAAAGCCTATACCGAGCGGCTGGTACCCAACAACGGGGCTGTCTCGTCCCGCTATGACCTGAACAGCATCGTGCTCGATGCAGCAGCCTCGTACGATCTTGCAGTAGGCGGGTTGGCAGTGACGCCGGCAGCGGGGATCACTCACCTCTCGGTGCGGCGTGATGCGGCCACCGAAACGGGCAGTGCGGCCTATGGCTTCAACGTGGACGGTGATCGCCATGCGGCGACGTTCATCGACGGCTCGATCCGCATCGGCGGCAGCGCCGATACCGGATTGCGTCCGTGGGCATCGGTCGGCGTGCGCCACCAGCTGGAAGGTGACCTGGTATTCGCCAGCGCCGGACTGCTTGGTTCAGCGGCGCGCTTCACCGTGCCGGGCGCCCCGCGCAAGGACACTGTCCTGACCGCCGGAGCCGGGATCGCCGCGGAACTGGCCAGCAATGTCAGCATGACCGCCAGCTATGCCGGCGAATTCGGCAGTGGTACCGGTAGCACGGCAATGGTGGGTCTGCGCGCGCGGTTCTGACTTTCGGGACAGTGCCGCGGATTGGAGCGACGCAGGCTGCGGGTGGATCTTTGCCGATCCGCCCGCAGTCTTCGCGTCTGGTAAAGTCAGCCCGCAGCCTTGGGCTTGGGGGTCGAGGCAACGGCCTTCTCGGCAGCCTTGTTGCGGTCGCCATCAACTACGACAGCACGCTTGTGCCGCTTGTTGGAAGTGCGGATATTCGCCATGATAAATCCTGTCTGCTGAACAATCAGCCGCTTTCGCTGGCCCGGTTGGCATCGATAAAGCGCTGATTTGTTCCCCCTTGGTCATATGCGCGCACTACTGACAAGGAGGAATGCTCCGCCTGGCAAGCGCCTTTACGCTCCCTGGCGGCGGGTTCAGCCTGGCGTTACGGCGATCGCCACGATCTCGATCGCATCAGGCTTGCCCGAAAAATCCAGCAGGTCTCCCACCTCGGCGTCCATCATCGCCCGGCACAGAGGCGAGGAAAAAGCCAACAGGCCCAGCGCCGGATCGGCCTCATCATTGCCAACGATCGTGATCGCACGGTCCTGGCCGTTTAGCCGGATGCTGACCGTGGTGCCGAAGGCAACCCGTCCGCCATCAGGCGCTGCGATAAGTTCAGCCGTTGCCTGGCGGGTATGCCAATAACGCAGCTCGCGCCGGATGGCGGCGATCTCGGTTTCGCCGGTCAACCCTGCCAGCAGGGCTTCCAGTTCGGCCACCTTGGCCCGTATCTGGGCCAGTCCTCGCGCCGTGACCAGATTGGGGCCGGACGGAAGTGGCAGCTCGAACTTGGGCTCGAGATGTTCATCATCGCCCTCGCGGCGAAATGCGACGCTCATGCCAGCTCCTCTTCGACAACCACCCAATCTGCCAGATCGGGATCCTGGGCCATCATTCCAAGACCATGGGCGATAGATGTCAATTCGTTGCCTTGGGCAATCCGGCTTTCGCCAAAGCGCTGCTCGAACAGCCTGCGCACCGCCGGGATCAGCGACGAGCCGCCGGTCAGGAACACGTGGTCGATCCTGTCCGCCGAAAGATTGGCCTTGGCCAGCGCAGCATCGACCGTCTGGGCAATGCGCTGCAGGTCCGGCTCGATCCAGCGTTCAAACTCCTCGCG
>JAZKFK010000247.1:0-5193 GCA_040386475.1 Pseudomonadota bacterium
GCGCCCACAGCAGGGGCATATCCTGCGGCGCGTCAATCTCGCGCGTCTCGCCGTTAATGGTGACCGAAAAGGCCATGAGGGTATGCTCCTGTAAAGTGATCCGAACCTATTTTGACAAAGTCTACCGGACGCAGGCCTCGCTGCCAAGTGGACCTAGTGGGGTGGTTCGCTGGCAAATTGTCGCAGGGAAGAATCCGACCCGCCCTTGATTCTGGATGCTCGCGCAAATGGGTGCCAATTTGACTTCCGGCCAAGCGCCAAATTCCAGCCGCTTTTCGGCCTGTTGAACCGACACTTCATTCGCCACAAGTTCAAACCGCCCGGCGTGATGGCGAGAGCAGGTCCTTCTCATCGCTCTTGCATTAGCGCGCATCCTTGGATGGGAAGGCGCGATCTTCTGGGCCTGTTAGGGACATTTGGGGTCATCGCTAGACCCAATGAGGTGCGATGAGAAACCTATGATCTCTCAAAAACCGGAGAATTTCAAGCTTTAGCGGATGTCTGGGGATGGATTGATGGTGCGCTTACAGGACTCGAACCTGTGACCCCCGCATTACGAATGCGATGATCTACCAACTGGGCTAAAGCGGCTCACCAATTGTGGCTTCGCTTGCGCATATCGCCAGCGCAGGGCTGGGGCAATGTGCAAGGAAGTGGAGGCCCGAGCCGGAATCGAACCGGCGTGCAAGGATTTGCAGTCCTCTGCGTAACCACTCCGCCATCGGGCCGGAAGGCGGGCACCTAGCGAATAGGGCAGGCACTGGCAACTGCCATTCGGCAGAGCCGGCAATCTCACTAGTAGGGAGGGGACGAAAGGCCTTCAGGCTGCAGTCGGTAAGGGGAAGGTGGCGGCAGGCTGAATGTTGGGCGCCAGCTTGTCGCGCAGGAATTGAAGCAGGGCCTGAACAGCGGGTTTGGCCGCGCTTTGCGTGGGAACCAGCGCTTTCAGCCACATCGGCGGAGGCCGGAAAAGCGGTAGGATCGGGTGCAACCGGCCCTCGGCAACGGCCGCTTCCACTAGGATGGTGGGCAGGACGGCAATGCCGAGTCCCTGACTGACAGCCTCGCACAGCACGACCGTATCGTTGACCGACAGGCGCGGGCTGACGCTGACGGCGAAGTCGCCTTCTTCTCCATAGAAGTGCCACAGCGTGCCGTAGAGCAGGGACACGAGGCAATCGTGATCGCTGAGGTCGCGTGGATGCTCGGGCCTGCCTTGCGCGGCAATGTATGTGGCGCTTGCGAAAGTGGCGCAGGTGTAGGGCATAAGCGGGTAATCGTGGATGCCTTCGTAAGTGGAAGGGCGCGTGCCAATGATCAGGTCGCAGCCCTGGTCTACCGATCCTTGCAGCCGGTCATTCAGCCGCAGGTCCATGTCGATCCCCGGATGCAGGGCGAGGAACTCGCAGAACACCGGGCCCAGTATGCGGCTGGTGACCGTGCCGGGGGCGTCCACCCGCAAGTGCCCGCGTAACTCCTGTTTCTGGTCATCATCGCGGATCTCGTCAAAGTCGGCCAGAAGCTTCTGGAATCGCGGGAGGAGGCGATTGGCTTCCACCGTCAGCCGCAGTTCGCGGGTGGACCGGTGGAACAAGGGAATCCGAAACTCGTGTTCGAGTTGACCGATCCGTTTGGAGACGACCGACGGGGCCACGGCCAAAGCGCGGGCAGCAGCGGCGAAACTGCCGAGGCGAGCTGCCAGCAGGAAGGTGCGCACGTTTTGAATACTATCCATCAGCGCATCCTTCCGCCCAAGGATTGTTCGCGTTTCGCGAATGCTGGGTTCACCCTAAACGCTATTCCCTGCATATTCAATGGGAGTTAGCTTCCCCACCAACCACGGCCACATAAGGCCGGGAATTAGGGAAGGGATAGCCACATGTCGTACCCGCTCCGTGGATCGCGCAACACCATCAGATCGTCCTCAGGCCTCATGGCGCTGGCCGCCGTAATCGGCATGGCCGCGCCGGCCTATGCACAGGAAACCGCTCCCGACATCGCAGACGAGGAGGGCGACCAGATAGTCGTCACCGGATCGCGCATCCCCACCAGCTTTGAACGACCTACACCGGTCAGCGTGCTGGGGGTCGAGCGACTGCAGGATCGTGGCCTGACCAACCTAGGCGACGCGCTGAATGAGCTCCCCGCCTTCCGCGCCACCAACACGCCGGCCAGCACCGGCCTCAATCCCGGATCGGGCATCGTCGTCGGTGGCCGCATCCTCGATTTGCGTGGCCTTGGTGCGGTGCGCACGCTGACGCTGGTCGATGGCAAGCGGTTCGTGCCGGCCACTACGCAGGCGACGGTGGATACCAACATGGTGCCCTCCATCATGCTGGAGCGGGCCGAAGTGGTCACCGGCGGCGCTTCCGCAGTCTATGGGTCCGATGCCGTTTCGGGCGTGGTCAACCTGCTGATCGACAAGGACATGGATGGCATGCGTTTCAACGCGCAGGTCGGCGCGTCGCAGGAGAACGACAACTTCACCCGTCAGTTCGGTGCCGCTGGCGGCTGGGACGTTGGTAGCACGCTGCACCTGGTTGTGGGCGGGGAATGGGAGAAAACCGATGGCGTCAACGCTTGCCGAGATCGCGACTGGTGCCGCGACGGCCTGATCATCGTTGGTCGCAACGCACTGGCCACCGGGCAGACGCCAACGATCCCGGCCAGTAACCTGCTGCCAGGTGCCAGCACGTGGAGCACACCTTACACCGGCATCACCACGCCGCCATCCAGCGCCTATGTTGGCCGCATGGTGCCCGCGCTGCGCCCGATCGATGGGATCATCTTTGACCAGCAGGGCAACCCGCGCCGGTTCGGGTTCGGCACGCTCGTCAATTCGATCTGGATGGTGGGCGGCGACAGCCGCGGTCCGGCGATCGACAACGTGTTCTTCGATTTTCCCATCGTCTCGCCCACCGAACGCTGGGCCACTATGGGCTACCTTACCTGGGAGCCGAGCAGCGACTTCACCGCCGAACTGGGCGTGACCCTGGGCCGCGGGGACGGACAGCACCGCTCCACCGCATACCGCGATACCGCGCTGGTGATCCGGTCGGACAACCCGTTCATCCCGCGTTCGAGCGATCCCACGCTGGATATCCCCACGATCCTGGCCAACAGCGGGGCGACCAGCTTCACGCTGGGCAAGGGTTTCGACGACGTGGGGCCGGTGCAGATCAGCGTGCGCAACCAGGTGTTCCGCGTGGTGGGTGCAGTGGAATATGACCTGTCCGACAATTGGAGCGTGGATGCCTACTATCAGTACGGCCATAACTCGTACCGGAGCGATACGCGCAACAACACCATCACTGCCAATATCCGCGCGGCGCTGGATGCCACCACGCTGAACGGCCAGCCGGTGTGCCGCATCAACGCTGATACCAACCTCACCAACAACGATCCAAACTGCGTGCCGCTCAATCCCTTCGGTTATGCACAAGGCCCCAACTTCGCGGCGGCGCGCGACTATGTGACAGCTGACGGTTTCCAGACCAACGTGACCAAAGAACACGTTGCCGCCGCCAACATCACCGGTTCGCTGGTGGAACTGCCCGCCGGCCCGCTGGGCGTGGCGCTGGGCGTGGAATATCGCAGCGACGACGTGAAGGGCGACACCGATGCCATTTCGCAACGGCTGGGCTTCTTCAATGCGGGCAACGGTTCACTGGTATCGGGTCGCATCGAGGTGACCGAAGGCTATGCCGAAGTGGACGTGCCGCTTGTGTCGGGATCGCCGTTCTTCGAGGAACTGGGCCTCAGCGGTGCGGTTCGCCGCACGCATTACCAGCGGTCCAGCGATTTCCGCCCGACGACCGAACTCAGCGTCACCACCTGGAAGGTTGGCGGCGTGTGGGCTCCGATCGATGCGTTGCGTTTCCGCGTAACCCGTTCGCGCGATATCCGGGCCCCCAATGTGGCTGAACTGTTCGGTCCGGTGACCAGCACCACCGGCATCCTGACCGATACCGGTAACGGCGGTGTGCAGGTGATCGTACCAATCATCGGTGGGTCGAATGCCAACCTCCGCCCGGAAGTTGCCGATACCTTCACGCTGGGTGTGGTGCTGCAACCGCAGACTGGCTTCCTCAGCCGCTTCCGCGCTTCGGCCGATTACTATGATATCGACATCAAGGACGCGATCAGCACGCTGGGCCAGCAGAACATCGTCAACCGCTGCGTGGCGGGCGATGTGCTGAGCTGCTCGCTGATCACCCGCGATGCTAACCGCAACGTTACCAGCATCAACGACACGACTCAGAACGTGAACCGGTTGATCGCGCGCGGCGTGGATATCGAGGTGGGTTACGACCAGCCGCTGGGCGGGGACAACTCGCTGGCGCTGAGCGTGCTGGCCGCCCATGTGCGCGACCTGATCACGGTCGATTCCGTCGGCCCGACCGAGCGCGCCGGGCAGACAGGCCTGCGCGGCGGCACTCCGCCGGGTATTCCGGACTGGACGGTGGACGCCAATGCCCGGCTTGATATCGGCGAGGTGTTCTCTTTCAACACGCATGTGCGGTGGATCAACAACGGGTTCTTCTTCCCTACTTTCGTCGAGCCGGGCGATCCGGGTTACGCCCTGACCAACCCGAACAGCGCCAACACCAACTCGGTGCCCTCGCGTCTCTATTTCGACTTCCTGGCCACGGCCAAGGTGCCCACCCCTTATACCGATGGGTTCGAGGTCTATGTCGGCGTGGACAACGCTTTCAACCAGGATCCCCCGTTATTCCCGGGCGCCAACGGGAGCGGCAACAACGTGCTGTTCAACCCGGTGGGTCGTTTTTTCAAGGCAGGGGTTCGCGCCAACTTCTGACGGGTCTCCTCCTCGCGGCCGGGCAATGGATTTCAGCCCGGCCGTGTGTTTTCACTAACTGGCCCGCTTCCACCTCCGGCCGCGTGGGGGAAGCGCAGGGTGGCGGCTGACCTGAATGTCGCCAGAGCCATTCGTGTGGCCGCCTATCTCGCTGCAAAAGGTCCGTGTCCAATGACTCTTCGATCCATCAGTGCCAACAGTCCCGTCCGCCGCGCCCACTGGCAAGCCCTGGGCCTAAGCGAGGAAGACCTGCTCAAGCCCAAGATCGCGGTGGTAAATTCATCCAGCGAACTGGCGGTGTGCTTTGCCCACCTCGACGGGGTGGCCAAGGTGGTGAAGGACGCGATCCGCGCGGCGGGCGGCGTGCCGTTCGA
>JAZKFK010000248.1:0-5196 GCA_040386475.1 Pseudomonadota bacterium
GGGTTAGCGGAACCTGGGCCAACACCACTTATGTCGAACAGGCGGGCGAGCGAGTGACTCGGCCACCGCCCGGTTTCGGCCAGCTTCTGTCGCGCTCGCAGTGGTCGGGCCTGGTCAATTTTACCCGCGCGCTCGGTGCACCGATTGTCACCAGCTTCGCCGCGAGCGAGGGAACACGCGATGCACAGGGTGTCTGGACTGCGAACCAAGCCGGTCGCCTGCTGGACCTAACCCGCGAGGCAGGCGGCAAAATCCACGCTGCAGAGTTCCTGAACGAGCCGTCACTAATCCGGGCTGGTGGTTTACCCGACGATTACGACAGTTCCAGCTTTGGCCGCGACTTTGGCATTTTCGCGCAGTGGGCGAGGCACAATGCACCCGAGATGCTGCTGCTTGGACCCGGGAATCTCGGGGAAGAGACGGTCGACGCCGGGGTGGCTGCCAATCTCATGGCGCCCGGCGGAGCGATGGCGACAGAGCGCCTGCTGGTCGAGACCGCCAGTGAGCTCGATGGCATTTCGTGGCACTTCTATGGCGGAGTTTCACCGCGCTGCGGCGGCGGCGAGGGGCTTACGTCGGCAGAAGCAGCGTTGTCCGATGAATGGCTGGACCGGACATTGATCGAATATGACGCCATGGCACGATTGCGCGACCGGCATGCCCCGGGAAAGCCGCTGTGGCTGACCGAGACGGCGCAGGCTGCGTGCGGCGGTAGTCCGTGGGCAGCGGGATTTCGCGATACATTCCGTTATCTCAACCAGCTGGGCCAGCTTGCCCGACATGGTGTGAGCGTGGTGATGCACAACACGCTGAATGCCTCGGAATACGGTTTGATCGATGCCGAAACGATGCACCCGCGGCCCAATTACTGGGCATCGGTCCTGTGGCAGCGCACGATGGGGCATGTTGTCCTGGGGCCTTCAGTGACGCGTTCCAATGGAGTGCGGCTGTTTGCGCATTGCCTGCCGCAGAATGATGGCGGCGTCGGGCTGCTGGTGCTCAACCCGCGCCACACCAGCAGCTCGCTGCGACTTCAAGGCAACGGCCTGGCCTGGGTTATGCAGGCAGATAATCTGGACGATGGGTCCGTCAGCGTAAACGGCATTGAACCCGAAGTTGCCGGAGATGGATCCATTGCCGGGCTTTCATCGATTTCAGTCCAGTCCGCTGTCGAACTTCCGGCGCTGTCGATCGCCTTTGTCGCCATGCCTGATGCCGCGAACGACGCGTGCCGTAGCTAGAGCGCGTGCTCGTCTTCGTCGGTCAGGTCGGCCAGCTTTCCGGTCACCGGCAGCTTGCCGGGGCCGGACCTGCGATAAGGCTCGAAGCTGGCGCGGTTCATGTCGAAGGTCATGTCCCAGGGAATGTTGTCACCGCGGAAGATGGGTGGGGCGTTGTTGGACCACAGTAGCGATCCGAAGCGGAAATCCCACGCGCGCGGCACCCAGTTGTCATCCAGGTAATCGCTGTCGGCATGGTACTCGGCCTCGCCCGATTTGCCGGGGATGTCGCAATAGTAATAGATCGCGCTGGTGGCACGATGGCGGCTGATCCCGCCGCTGGAGTTCATTGACTGGTTTTTCCAGCCCCTGGCCTCCATGATGTTTGCCCCCAGCATCACCTCGTCGATATCGTCGCAGCCGAAGGCGATGTGCATAAACTTGAAGTGATCGGGCGCGATCGGCAGGTCGCAATTGACCCAGAAGATGCTGTGATGCTCGTAAGTGCCCGGCGCGCGGGCAAAGATGCCGGTGCCCTTGGAATGGTCGGTATAGCGAAATCCCAGGTGTCGGTCGTAGAATTCGAAGCTGGCCACGTAGTCGGGGCTGAAGAACACCACGTGGTTGATGGTCTTGGGCACGCACTTGTGGCGCCAGATGCGGTGCTGGTTGAAGCGCGGATAGCTGGTTGGCGTGTTGACCGGGCTGGCCTCGGATACGAAATGGCGCTTGGTGAACAAGCGCAGGCCGATCGGCTGGCCATCGGGGCAGACCGCGCGCACGGTGCCATCATCCGCCGTTGTCACGGTGACCTCGGTGGCAAGGCTGGTGGCGATGCGATCCAGTTCCGCCTGCTCGTCAACGCCCCACACCGTTTCTTTCAAGCCATCTCCGGGGAACGGATCGGGCGCTGGCAGGCGCGGGTCGCCATGCCGATAAAGCACCAGCCGACTGCCCGAAGCTACACGGAACACGGCCTCGCTATCGCTCGCGCTTTCCAGCAACAGGCCGAAATCGGTCCAGAACCGGGTAGTTTCGGCAAGATCGGTCACGCCGAAAACGACGGACTCGATACCCACGACACCCATACAGATTTCTCCTGACACGCTTAATGCGGCTATGCCGTGTGTCAGGAACGGGTTGAAACCCGTTGTTCCGCAAGCTTCCTATCGAAAGCGCTGATGCGCGTGGCTGGGGTCAGGCTGGCTGGGCCAGAGTGCGGCGGATACGGTCGGTCACTGCGACCGGGTCGCCGGCCTGCTCGGGATGCATTTCCCACTCGCCGAGCATGATCGAGCTGGTTCCGACCAGTTTGGCGCGCTCGAACCGCCGGTCCATAAAGGCGCGCAATGCCGCTTCGACCGGGTGGCCTCGTCCAAGTTCCTCGGCCAGCACAACGGCATCTTCCACCGCCATGGCCGCCCCTTGGCCAAGGTGTGGGGTGGCTGAATGGGCGGCGTCGCCAATCAGCACCACGCGGCCCTGATACCACGGATCAGGCATGATGCAGGCCTCCAGCGGGCGGTATACCACCAGCGCCGGGTCGGTGATGTGCCTGGCCGCCTCAGCCATGATCCCGCCATAGCCGGCCAGGCGCTTGCGCATTTCATCGGCGAGCGTTTCAGGCGCGAAGCGTGGCTTGCCCGGTTCCTCGATCACCGCGAAAATGTACATCTCATCGGGTGACAGCGGGCAATAGCCCGCCTTGCCGTTGAAGCCGTTGTCAACCCCAAGGTATATGTCCGACCATGCAAGATCCGCCGGGCGCGGTACATTGTAGCGCCACACCGCTTGCCCGGTGTAAGCGGGCGCGGCATCGGGCCACAGCACTTTGCGGACGGCGGAATAGTTGCCATCGCAGCCGATCAGCAGGTCGTATGAGCCGCTGGTGCCATCGGTGAAGGTCACGTCCACCCCCTCGCCGGTATCGGTGAAGCTTTGGAACGTGACGCCCAGTTTTACCGGGATGCCCAGTTCCTTTACGCGGGTGGTCAGCACTTCATGCAGCGCGGGACGGGTCAGGCCCAGGTCGCCGGGCAGGCCATCGACCTGGCTTTCCGCCGGAAGCTCGGCAATCAGGTCTCCTGCCGGGGTCATGAAGCGCACACCGTTGTACGGATATCCTGCCGCCACGGCTTCCTTGCCCAGCCCAAGCCGATCGAGCGCGCTGACGAAATTGGCCTGTACGATGATGCCCACGTGATAGACGCTCCAGCTGGCGTCCTTCTCGACCACTTCGACCGCGATGCCCTGGCGGTGCAGCCCGATGGCCACTGCGAGGCCAGCGACGCCGCCGCCGATGATGCAGACTTTTTTCGTCATGTTCCGGTCCTCTCTATTCGGCAGCTTCAGCCACGGGAGCGGGTTCGGCCGGGTGATAATGCAGCTGGTCAGGACGTGCGTAGGCAACATCCCAGTTGGGCTCCGCCTTCATGAAATCGGGCAGGTTGGTCATGTAGATCGCCGTGCCGAAGGCGCCGTCCCAGATGCGCGGCTTCCAGCTGTCGTCCACGCAATCGCAGTCCGCGCCGTATTCGGCGTCACCGCCGGCGGGGCAGGGGACATAGAGGAACGCCGCGCTGGTTAGCCGGTGGCGGCCGAAGCCCCAGTTCCAGGCGCCGAAATCGTACCCTTTGCGGTCAAGGTAGTTCTTGGCCACCATCAACTCGTCGATGTCCTCCACTTCCCAGTTGGCGTGATGGAACTTCAGCGTGCCGTTGAAGCCGGGCATGGGCGCATGGGCATTGGCGAGGAACACGTTGTGATGCTCCACGCAGCCATCGGCGCGCATGTAGACGCCAAAGCCCTTCTGCATGTCAGTGATGCGGAAGCCGAGCCGGTCGCGGTAGTATTCGACCGCCTGCTGCACGTCGGGGAAGGTCCAGACGCAGTGGTGCGTGCGCTTGGGCAAGGCGCGGTCGATCCACTTGCGCGGCTGGTTCAGGCGTTCGACCCGGCCCACGGTGTTCTGCGGCGTGGGCGCCCCAAACACGGCGCGCGGCTGCCACACCTGCACAGCGATGGCCTGGCCGAACGGCGTGATGAAATGGACGATGCCCTCGTCATCGGTGACCAGATCGTGATCGGGGGCCAACCGCGCCAGCAGCCGGTCCAGCCCAAGCTGGTTATCGACTGCCCACACGCATTCGAACACGCCCTTGCCGGTCTGCACGGTGTTCGCCGGCAATCGCGGGTGGCCGCGCAGCAGGAGCAGGGTCTGCGAGCCGTCCGCCGCCTCGAACAGTGCCTCGCTGGCGCTTTCCTCGATCAGTTCGAGGTTGAAATCCCTGAAAAAGGCCACGCACTGCGCAAGGTCGTCCACGCACCAAGTGAGCCTTCTGATCCCGATGATCGCCATGACAATTCTCCGTCCTGTGTTGGCGAAGGAATTGCCGTGGTGGCCACGCCATAGGCTTGATCTGGCGCAAATCGGGGGCATTGATTGATCGGGTGGCAAGCCATCCGCAAAACCGAAGGCGTTACTTGCGGAAGAGCAGCGTCAGCAGGAACAGCACGGTCTTGAAGTCGAGGAGCTTCAACGCCGCTCGGGCCTCCTTAGGGGTGAGCTTGGCCGCCATCGGCATCGCGCCGAAGATCTTGCCACGGATCACCAGGTTGTCTCCCTCACGCACCAGTTCGCGCACGGTCATCAGTTCCTGGTCGGCGGCGTCGTAGATTTTCATGCCTTCATCACCTTGTCAAAATCGATCCCCAGATCGTCCATCACCTTGATCGCGGTGGGCCGCCCGACGCCGAAGATGGCCCCGCCAGGGTGCATGAACGGGCCGCACAGGTACAAACGCTCAACCCCCGGCACGCTGTAGCGCGCCAGTTCGGGGGTGGGGCGGAAGCCCATCGTCTGGAACAATTGCAGCCCCGCGCCGTGGACCTCGCCGTTGACGAACGAGTTGGGCGACCAGCGTTCCATATCCAGCGGGCTGTCCACCTCGCGCGCGATGATGCTTTCCGAAAGGCC
>JAZKFK010000249.1:0-8880 GCA_040386475.1 Pseudomonadota bacterium
CCCGATCGCAATCCCGCCTTCACGCTGATGCGCGATGGCAGCACGCGCAACAACTACACGGTCAAGCTGCGCAACATGGAGAGCCGTCCGCGGGCCATGCGGGTGAGCCTTGATGGCCTGCCCGGCGCGCGCATGTGGACCGACGATATTGCCGCCGACAGCGCAGCGCGGGAGCTGGAGTTCCAGGTTCCGGCCGACCAGACCGAGACGGTGCGGCTGTACGTGATCGCCCCGCGCGGGACCGACAGCCAGGAGTTCAGCTTCGACCTGCTGGCGCTGGACGAACAGGGCGAGCGCGACAGCGTGGAAACGCAATTCCAAGGTGCAGGAGGATCATGATGACCAAGCGTTTTACCGGGTGGCATATGTTCGCCGTGATGGTCGCCTTCTTCGGCGTGGTGATCGGGGTCAACCTCACCATGATGCGGATTGCCATGGGCAGCTTTGGCGGCATCGTGGTGGAAAACAGCTATGTCGCCAGCCAGGAATTCAACGGCTGGCTGAATGCCGCCAAGGCGCAGGACCGCCTGGGCTGGACCGTGGCGAGTGCAGTGCAGCCGGACAGGCTGGTGGCGCTGGACATTGCCGATGCGCCTGAACCGCTGGCGGTCTCCGCCACCGCACGCCATCCGCTTGGTCGCCTGCCCGATCAGGCGCTGACCTTCCACCGCGCGGCGCCTGGCCACTATGTCTCTACCCAGCCGTTGCCCGAAGGCCGCTGGACGCTGCGGCTGCAACTCGTCGCTGGCGAGACCGTGTGGCGGCAAGAAGTGGCAGTGCAATGATTGCCCAGCGCCTCCCCGCCGACCAGTTGGAAACCAGCGTGCTTGCCGTTCCGGGCGCGCATTGCGCCGGGTGCATGAGCAAGATCGAGCGCGGTTTGAACGAACTGCCGCACGTGGCCAGTGCGCGCCTCAACCTCACCTCGCGCATGGTCACGGTGGTGCACGATGCCACGCTGGACGAACGCGACCTGGTAGAGGAACTGGGCCGGATCGGCTTCGAGGCCAAGCGCCAGCCGCGCAGCACTGAAAAACCGTTCTCCGCCGTCAAGCCGCTGCTGGGTCCGCTGGCCGTGGCCAGCTTCGCCGGCATGAACGTGATGCTGCTGTCGGTCAGCGTGTGGTCGGGCGCGGATGGGTCTGCGCGTGACCTGTTCCACTGGATTTCCGCACTGATCGGCATTCCGGCGGTGGCCTATGCCGGCCAGCCATTCTTCCGGTCTGCATGGGGCGCTCTGAAGCACGGGCGCACCAACATGGATGTGCCGATCTCCATCGGCGTGACCATCGCCTGCCTGCTCAGCCTGTACGAAACGATCACGCATGGCGAACATGCCTGGTTCGATGGCGCGCTGATGCTGCTGGCCTTCCTGCTGGCGGGCCGGGTGTTGGACGCGATGATGCGCGACCGCGCGCGCGGCGCGGTGGATGCACTGCTCAGCCAGGCGGCGCAAGGCGCGCTGGTGCTGCGAGAAGCGGGCGCGCTGGAGTGGATCGCTGCAGAGGCGCTGGAGCCGGGCATGGTCATGCGTGTGGCGGCGGGTGAGCGGCTGGCGGCCGATGGCACCATCGTGGCCGGGGCCAGCCGGTTCGACCAGTCGCTGCTGACGGGCGAGACTACTCCGGTGGCCGTGGCCAATGGCGGCACGGTACTGGCGGGCACGCTTAATCTCGATAGCCCGGTGGACGTGGCGGTGAGCCACACCGGCCGCGATACCACGCTGGCCGAAATCGCCCGGCTGATGGAAGCCTCCGCGCAGAACCGCAGCCAGTATGTCCGCATCGCGGATCGTGCCGCGCGGCTCTATGCGCCTGCGGTGCACACGCTGGCGGCGCTGTCGGTGATCGGCTGGCTGGTGGCAGGCGCAACGCTGTACCAGGCGCTGGTGATTGGCGTGGCGGTGCTGATCATTACATGCCCCTGCGCACTGGGGCTGGCGGTGCCGGTGGCGCAAGTGGTGGCCAGCGGCTCGCTGCTGCGCGCAGGCATCATGGTCAAGGACGGCTCGGCGCTGGAACGGCTGGCAACGATAGACCGCGCGCTGCTCGACAAGACCGGCACGCTGACCATGGGGCGCCCGCAGCCCGATGGCGCGGCGCTCGATGCCTTGCCGTTGGACGAAGCGCAGATTGCGCTCGCGCTAGCTTCGCACAGCCGCCATCCGATTTCGCGGGCGTTGTCCGACGAACTGGCGCGGCGTGGCATCATGCCTGCTGCCTTGGCCGAAGTGGCCGAAGAACCGGGGCAGGGCGTGCGCGGGCTGTGGGGCGCTCAATCCGTGGCGCTGCGGCGTCCCGAGGGCGCCACCAGCATGGCCGTGGTGCTGGAAGTGCCCGGCCGTCCGTTGCGCCTGATCCCCTTTGCCGACCGGCTGCGCGGCGATGCGCAGGAGGCGCTGCGCCAGTTGGACGAACTGGGCGTCACCTGCTCGATCCTGTCGGGCGACAATGCCGAGGCGGTGGCGCAAGTGGCCCGCGCCACCGGACTGTCCGGCCAGTCCAGCGCCTCGCCGGTGGACAAGCAGGACGCCATCGCCCGCCTGCAGGGCGCGGGCTACAAGGTGCTGATGGTAGGTGACGGGCTGAATGATGGCCCTGCGCTGGCCGCCGCCGATGCCTCGATGGCGCCGGGCAATGCCAGCGACGTGGGGATGCAGGCTGCCGATCTGGTGTTCGTGCAGGAGGGGTTGGTGGCCATCCCTCGTGCGCTGCGCGCTGCTCGCAAGACCTTGCGCGTGGTGCAGCAGAATTTCGCGCTGGCCATCGGCTACAACGTGCTGGCCGTGCCGCTGGCGGTGGCGGGCATGGTCACGCCGCTGATGGCTGCCGCCGCCATGTCGATCTCGTCGCTGATCGTGGTCGCCAATTCGCTGCGGCTTGTCCGCGCGGCGCGCTGAAGAGGGAAAGCCCATGAATGGTGTGCTGATCCTGCTGCCGATTGCCCTCAGCCTGGGCCTGCTGGGCCTCGCAACGTTCTTCTGGGCCATGCGCAACGGCCAGTTCGAGGACCCGGATGGCGCCGCCTCGCGCATCCTGCTGGATGACGAACAGGGGCCAGAGGCGTGAGCACGGCCACCCTTGGCGCCGTGCTGGCGCTGGTGCCGGCAATGGTCGGGCCGCTGCCCGCCGGATCTTCCGCCGGACAGCTGATGCTCGCCCTGTGCGGCGGCGGAACCGTGGCGGTGGCCTTGCAGGACGATGCCGGACGCCCGCTTGCGCCCACCCGCACGGCCTGTTGTGCCAAGGGATGCCATGCCGAACAGCGCCGGAAACCGCTTGCCCGGGTGCGTTCTTGATCGAAGGCAATGAACCAGCGCGCCACAATTGCGATACGAATGGCATGTGGCCCTATCATCCCGACCTGCTGGCAACGCCGGTACCGCGATACACCAGTTTCCCCACGGCGGCGGAGTTCGCGCCGGACATCACGCAAGAGCGGCACGAGGCGGCGGTGAGCACCGCCACCGGCGATGTCTCGCTTTATGTCCACATCCCGTTCTGCGAGAAAATCTGCTGGTATTGCGGCTGCAACACCGCCGCCGCCAACCGGGCGCAGCGGTTGTCGAGTTACCTCGAAACGCTCCATCGGGAAATCCAGACGGTCGGCGCGCTGTTGCCCGCAGGTGCGCGAATCGGGCGGATTGCATTTGGCGGCGGCAGCCCCAATGCCATTTCGCCGGTCGATTTCGTGCGCCTGTTCGATCAACTGGTGATGCATCTGCCGCTGCGCGATCCGCAGGTTTCGGTGGAACTCGATCCGCGCTCGTTGGGGCCGGAATGGCTCAGCGTATTCCGCGCCGTGGGCGCCACCCATGCCAGCCTTGGCGTGCAGACGTTCTCACCCAAATTGCAACAGGCGATCGGCCGCGTGCAGCCGCGCGAAACCATCGAGAGCGCGGTGGACCTGCTGCGTGCAGCGGGCATCACTTCGCTCAACTTCGACCTGATGTACGGTTTGCCCGGCCAGACGATGGACGAACTGGAGGAAACGCTGCTGCTCGCCTCGCACTACGGCGCCAATCGCATCGCATTGTTCGGCTATGCCCACGTGCCGCACCTGCTGCCGCGCCAGCGCCAGATCGATGACAGCGCGTTGCCCGATGCGGCACAGCGCTTTGCCATGGCGCGCGATGGCCATGCGCTGCTGGTGGATGCCGGTTATCGCGGGATCGGCTTCGATCATTTCGCCTTGCCGGGCGATCCGCTGGCGCAGGCGGCCGAGGCCGGGACGCTGGCGCGCAATTTCCAGGGCTTCACCGATGACCAGGCCGATGTGCTGATCGGCCTGGGCGCCTCGGCCATCTCGTCGTTCCCCGACCTGCTGGTGCAGAACGAGAAGAACACTGGCCGCTATCGGATGATGCTGTCGCAAGGCCAGCTGCCCACCGGTCCGGGGAAGGAGCGCAGCGTGGATGACCGGCGGCGCGGGGCGGTGATCCAGGAACTGCTGTGCCGCGGCCGTGCCCGCGTGGCGCCGGACCTGATGCAGGATGCGCTGGAACGGCTGCGGCCATATATCGAGCCGGATCTGGCGCGGATCGAAGCCAATTCGATGCTGGTCATCCCGCATCACGCGCTGCCCTATGCGCGCAGCATTGCCGCCGCGTTCGATCCCTATCGCCAGCACAGTCCGCGCCGGTTCAGCTCGGCGATCTAGCTACCAAAAAAGAACGGGCGGCCTACCGAAGCGGGCCGCCCTGAGGTTGGGATGGGATGCCGGTGCGCCTGCTCAGGCCGCCAGCAGATCCGCTGCCGCCCAGTTGCCGTGAAGCCCCTGGCGCAGACGAATGGGGAGTTTGGCGCGCGCGATTGGCCCCTTGGCCACGTCGCAGGCGTCGAAAATGCACAAGTCGCTGTAATTGCGGACGTGGTCGTCAACCAACGCCACCAGCCAGCCGTCTCCTTCGGGCGCATCCTTACTGCGCGGCACGAAGCAGGGCTCCTGCAACGAGCCGTCAGGCCCGCACCACCAGCTCGATTCCTTGCCGGTGGCGAGGTCGAAATGGGTCAGCGTGTTGATCATGCCCGCAAACGGTCCCGGCGGTCCGTTGTATGGCTTGTCGAGGCCGTAAGTGATCATCCAGCCGTGGCGATAGGGCTTGCCGGCCATGCGATCATCGATGCGCGGGAATTCACCCGGTGCCTTGCCCAGCGGAGTGATGCTTTCCACCTCGTCGGTGTTCGATGCCAGGTCCACTGTAATGCGGACCAGTTCGGTCATTGCCAGATGCGGGTCGAACGGTGAGCCATCCTTGTCGGGGAAGAACGGCAGGCTGCCGATCTTGGACGCCGGCGTATCCAGGTGCACCTTGGTGCCTTCGGCGAAAGCATTCATCACGTGGCACGAGCACAGGCCAGCCTCGTGCTTGAACCAGCGCATGTCGCTGCCATTGCCATCGCGCCGCATCACGCCCAGCCAGGTTGGCAGCGATCGGTCATAATAGAAGTGCGGGCGGTCCTGCTCCAGCACCGAGGGATCGGAACTGTAGGGTGAAACCGGGATCACCACGTAGTCACCGGCAATGCTGAAATCGTGCAGCATGGTGTAGTACGGCACTTCGAATTCGGCGCGGGCGACGATGTTGCCTTCGCGGTCGATCTCGAAATAGGTCCCGTCCTTCGACAGCTCACCCTTGGAAGCATAGCTGATGTTGCAGAAGTTGCCGGTGACGGCATCGATCTTGGGATGCGCGCCGAAGGTGTTGAGCGTCAGTTCGCCGTCCCAATCGGTATAGCCTTCGGTATCCAGCGTCAGCTTATCCATCACCAGGCAGGGGCTGTCTTCCTTCATTGCCAGCAGGTCACCGCCGAACACCAGCACATTGGTATTGGCAGTCCCGCGATGCTGGCCGATGACCGAAGGATCATCGGTCCGCGCGTTGCGGTACGATCCGAACAGCGCCTTGCCAGCGGCGTTCTCCAGCTTCCACTTGTCGGTTTTGGCGTAACGCTGCTTCATCGACACGCGGCCATCGTGGAAGCGGAACATGGTGACCATGCCATCGCCGTTGAAAAACTGGTCACCGGGCTTGCGGGGGGCGAACTGCGGATCGGGATGGACGCGGTAAAAGGCGCCGTCCATGTCGGCCGGAATTTCGCCTTCGATCTCGATGTCGGCGATGTCGCCTTCCATGCGCACCAGCCGCAGCACGTCCTGGTACAGCCCTTCTTGCGGAAAATGGACCATGTCAGCTCTCCTCCCGAGTCTTTGTAACGCTCGTTAGAATAGGCTTTGGGCGGGCGGCTGCTTTGACGCTGGTCAACAAACGAAAAGGCCGGGCACAGGAATGGTCCCGGCCCGGCCCCCATCGCCTGAAATGTCGCTCAGATCAGGCCAGCACCTTCTCCGAATTCTGCAGCAGCACGGTGGCGGCTGCGGTATTCGAGATCGGCACGTGGTAATTGCTCGCCAGCTCGCGCACCGATCCTCTCAGCGCACCGCGTGCGGCGATCCAGTTGAGGATTTCCACGCCCTGGCTGCCGGCCAGCTCGACAATATCGAGCGTATCGTGCTGCAGCAGCGCCTCGGGATCGGGCGCCAGGTTGCGCAGGCAGAACTTGTCGTAATCGACGTTGATGTGCCCCGCGCGCTCGCCTTCCAGCTGGTGCGACAGGCCGCCGGTGCCAAAGATCACGACCTTTTCCGGCCCGCTCCAGCTTTCGATCGCGCGGCCCACGGCCTTGCCCAGATCATGGCAGCGCTTGGGGCTGGGCAGGGGATGCTGCACGGTGTTGATGGCAATGGGCACCAGCTTGGTGGTGAACGGCGCATCGCCTGGCCAGCACAGCTCGAACGGCACCGCCACGGCGTGATCGACCATCATCGACTGGCAGGTCACGGGGTCAAATTCGCTGGCCACCACCTGTTCGATGATGTGCCACGAAAGGTCGGGATGACCCTGGAACGGGCGCTCGAAGGCGATGCCCCAGCCTTCGTCCTCATGGGTATACTGCGCTGCTGCGCCGATGGCGAAGGTGGGCATCTTGTCGAGGAAGAAGTTCAGGCCGTGATCGTTGTAGAACACCACCGCCACATCGGGCTTCTCCTGCGCCAGCCACTGGTGGACCGGCTTGAACCCGTCGAAGAACGGCTTCCAGTACGGGTCCTGCTGCAGGTTCTGGGCAATGGCCTTGCCAATACCGGGGACGTGGCTGGTGAAGATGCCGCCGCAGATCGTGCTCATGCTGCCAGCCTCCCGTCATTGGCGACACGCGTCTCGGTCATCGCATGTTCCAGCAGGGCGGCCTTGAAGGCATCCACGCTCATGCCGGTCTGCAGCGCGCCCAGATCCTGCACGTTGAGGCCGAAGATGCCCGCCAGCTTGGCCAGATAATAGACGTTGCCGCCCGCCGCCAGCATGGCCAAAACATCGCGCTGGCGCACGGCATCGCGCTGCGCCTCGGTCAGGGAGAAGCGGGCCATGTAGCCTTCCTCGTCAGCGGCGAAGGCCTGGCGGTTGGCCAGGGTGTTGAACGAGTAGCACATGGCATTGAGCGCGTAGCCGGCTTGCGCGGCGTCACCATCGAACACCAGCGTGCCGGGAATGGCGCGCTTGCCTTCGGTCGTTTGTCGGGAAAGGGTTTGCATTGTCCGTCTCCAGGGAATTGGAATGCTTCCCTGTGACCGGTGAGCGGCGAATCGTCCTTGCGCTCGATCAAGTGCCTAAAGGTAGACCTTGCGCGGCGGGCCATCCTTGCGGGTGCGCGGCTGGAATTCGGCCCATTGTGCCAGTTGGCGATGCTGTGGCCGTGCGGCGCGGGCCTGCAGCAGCCGATCCACTTTCCGGCATAGCAGCGGCGGCTCTACCGGTTTGCGCACGAAATCCTGCGCCCCGTTGTACAGCGCGCGGCGTTCATCCTCCGCGCCGCTCTGGGCGGTGAACATGATCACCGGCAGATCATAGAAGTCGGACGATCCGCGCAGCCGGCGCAGGAAGCTGGAGCCGCTCTCTCCCGGCATGGCTTCGTCCAGCAGCAGCAAGTCGGGCCGCCGCCAGCGCAGCAGCCGCCAGGCTTCGGCGGCATCGGACACAAAGCCGCAGGCATGTCCGGCCGAGATCAGGATCCCGGACGCCAGTTCGGCAACGATGTCATCATCGTCCACAACAAGGATATGGGCCATTTGGCAGCGGCTCCGTCAGCAACAGCCTGCCTTGTGCCATTGCCAGCCTGCCAGTGGCTGACCACCTGCCCCCGGTTGATCCCCTAATTCAGCCGAACACTATCAGCGCGGCCCGGACCACCAGCGCGGCCAGCACCAGCGTGGATGCCATGAACAGCGCCCAGCGCAGGATCACCTTGTTGACCGTTGCCTGCACCAGCGAATGGACGATCCTGATGAACAGATAGAGCCACGCGAGCGACGCATTCAGGCCATCGCCGTGGCCGGTCAGGGCCAGCACCAGCGCCACGGCATAAAAGACCGTAGGGGCTTCGTGCAGGTGGTTGTAGTTCTGGGCTTTCCACTGCACCTGCGGCGGCAGGACATTGTCCAGCGAACCAGCCGGATCGTGCACAAGGCTGTCAGGATCGATTTTCAGGCGCTGCATGGCGGGAATGCGCGTGGCATAAAGCCAGGCGCACATCACCAGCGTCCAGATCATCAGCCCCACCACGGCCTGGAGGATCGGCGCAATCATCCCGCCAGGCACTAGAGCGTGGCCCGCAATGCGCTGATCGCCAGGAACACCAGGCACAGGGTCGACAGCGCAAACAACACCACCCGCACCGGAATCCGGTTCACCAGCGTCTGCCACAAGGTATGCACCACGCGCAAAACGACATAGGCCCAGGCCACCGCCACATCGGTGGCGCTGGCGCCCACCAGCGCCAGGATCAGCACCGTGGGGTAGAAGATCGTCGGCTGCTCCATCAGGTG